>NZ_DAIUCK010000106.1:0-10346 GCF_036846205.1 Rhabdothermincola sp.
CTGAGGACCCGTCCTGGAAGCGTCCCGGTCCCACCCCGATCGCGCCGTATTGAAGGCCAGATCCGGCGCGCACACATTTGCAGGTTCCCCTCCGGGAAACCTGCGAGCCCGTCCCGGTCGGGCCGGCGGTGAAGTTCACGATCACCCCGCTGGGCGGCGGCAGCCGCGACATCGCCAAGGTCGTCGATGCCATCGTCCGGTATCTCCAGCCACTCCCCAAGGAGCAACCAACCCCGAGTCCCGGTGGCCCCGAGGGCCCGTCCCGGTACTACGCCGACAGCGGGGAGGAGCCAGGGCGCTGGCTCGGCGAGGCGGCCCGAGCCTCCGGCCTGGCAGGGCAGGTCGAACGGTCCGACTTCGCTCGAGTGCTCGCCGGGAGGGACCCGCGCACGGGTGAACGGCTCATCACCGCCCAGGGATCCGCCGGGAGGCGACCAAAGCTGGGAGCCGGGAACCACACCGCCACCGGAACGGAGGGCGAACTGCTCTACGGGGAAGCCGACGCCGCCGCCGTGCTCGGCATCACCAAGGCGGAGGCGTCCCGCATGCTCGACGTCGGGACCGGGATGGCCCTGTCCCGGCTCGGTCCCCTTCCCGCTGGAGTTCCCGGTTCAGTTCCCGGTTCGGTTCCCGGTGACGTCCCGGTCCAGCCAGAGGGCTCGTTTCTCGTCCCGGTCGTGGACCGGGACGGAACCCGGTGGGTCGCCGAAGCGGAGCTGTCCCGGTGCGTCGACGCCAGGGAGATCGGGACGAGCCCGGCGGCGCTCTCGGCCACCGGGACACCCGATGACCAGTTCCCGATCGGCGAGGCCGCCCGGCTGGCCGGCGTCACCCAGCGGTACATGCGCAAGATCGCCAAGCACCACGAAGACCACCGGGACGGCATCGAGGAGACCCTCGCTGCCGGGCGGCGCCCGCGTCGCGCGTACCTCGTCGCTCACCGTGGCACCCACAACCAGTGGATCGTGACCCGTCGAGAGCTCGTCGCCTTTCTGGAGCGCCGCCACCCACCGTCGGTCAGGGTCGCGTTCGACCTCACCCTCACCACCGAGAAGTCCCTCGGCGTCCTCGCCCTCGTCGGCACGCCCGAGACATCAGCCGCGGTGCTCGGCGCGATCCAGAGCGGCAACGACTGGGCCATGCGGTGGCTCGAACAACATGCCGCATCGGCGCGGGTCACCGGCAAGCCCGTTCCCGCCACCGGCTGGATGGTGGCGACCTTCCGGCACCTCACCTCCCGGGCACTCGATCCGTT
Source organism: Rhabdothermincola sp. (assembly GCF_036846205.1). Lineage (NCBI taxonomy): Bacteria > Bacillati > Actinomycetota > Acidimicrobiia > Acidimicrobiales > Iamiaceae > Rhabdothermincola > Rhabdothermincola sp. The sequence goes on from NZ_DAIUCK010000106.1 coordinate 1,256, forward strand.
CCCCCACCACCACAACGTCGTTGCCAACACCGTCACCCTCGAAGACGGGTCACGCCGGGCGCTCGATTCGCGGGGCCTCTACCGCCACACCCACGCCGCCTCCGCCCTGGCCACCGCCGAGATGCGCCGCCAACTCTCGTCCCACCTCGGAGTTCGATGGCGTCTTGGCCGCAAGGGCGGATGGGAGATCGACGGCATCGGCGACTCGGTGCTCGCCGAGTTCTCCAAGCGCCGCACCGAGATCGACGACGCCCTCCGTGAGCTGGAGGAAGCCATCGGGCGCGGCGCCCACCCCGGCGAGATCGAGCACATTGTGCTGCGCACCCGCCCTGCCAAGCGGCACACCCCCGTCGCCGAGCTGGTCGACGACTGGCGGCGACGCGCCGAATCACATGGCTTCGACGCTGCGGCGATCTCGGCCTGTCACGGACACGACGTACCCATCCATGAACCCGACGCCGAGGACCTGTTCGCCTCACTCGCCGGGCCCGACGGGATCTGCCACGGCGGATCGGTGTTCAGCCGAGCCGAAGCCCTCGTCCAACTCGCCAACCACCCTGTCGGCGACGAAGCCGCACCCCAGCCGCTGCTCTGCGGCGCCGCTCGACTCGAGGAGCTCACCGAAGAGTTCCTGGCATCACGCCACGTGCTCCACCTCGGAGGCGACGACGTCGAGATGTTCACCACGGTCGAGATGCTCGGCGTGCAGGACCGGATCATGGCTCGCGTCGCCAAGGGCCTCCACCAGGGGGCGAGCCTTGTCTCCCCAGCTGCACTTTCCGCCGCGTTCGAGACGCACTCGCACCTCTCCGAGGAACAGCGCGCAATGGTCTCGTCGTGGTGCAGGAGCGGGCACCGATTCCAAGCGGCCATCGGACGGGCCGGCGCCGGCAAGACCACCAGCGTGGCCGCCGCCGCTCAAGCGTGGCAGGCGGTCGGCTACCGAGTGGTGGGCACGGCCGTCAAGGGGGAGGCCGCTCGCACACTCGCGGCGGCCACCGGGATCGAGTGCGAAACGGTCGCCTGGTACCTCGTCCACGACGACCCCCAGGCCAACCCCCTCGACTCCCGGACGGTGCTCGTGGTCGACGAGGCCTCGACGCTGTCGGACCGCGACCTCGACCAGCTCATGCGAATGGCAGCTTCCTCAGGGGCGACGTTGCGGCTCATCGGCGACCCGGCCCAGCACGGAGCGATCGCAGCGGGCGGTATGTTCCGAGTGCTCTGCGAGCGCCACGAGCGCGACACCCCCGAACTGGTCACAACCCATCGGGTCCGTGACCCCAACGACCGGGCGGCCGCCGAAGCCCTGCGCGACGGCCGGATCGACGATGCCCTCGATCACCTCCAGCGGGCCGGACACCTCCACGTCGTGGCTGACGACCTCGCCATGTACCGGCACGTCCTCGCCCGCTGGTGGGACGCCCATCACGAAGGCCACGACCACCCGATGGTCGACAGGCGCAACACCACCCGCCGTCAGCTGAACCGCCTTGCCCACCAACTCCGCCAGATCCACGGCGAGATCGGCACCGACGAGATCATCGCCAGCGACGACCGCCACTTCTCCGTCGGCGATCGTGTCACCGCCCGAGCCCCCAACCGAGACCTTCATCCCGAGGGCGATCGCCGGGCCTACGTGCGCAACGGAGCGCTAGGCACCGTCACCGCCATCCACCACGGCAACAAGAAGGACGACGACAGGATCACCGTCGACTTCGACGGCATCGGCACGATCCACCTACCCCGCAGCTTCTTCGACCACCACCGCAAAGGCGGCGGGCGCAGCGAAGTCGGAATCGACCTCGCCTACGCCCTCACCAGCTACGCGGTCCAGGGCTCGACGAGTGACGTCTCGACCAGCCGCGTCGACGCCACTGCCACCCGCGCCGAAACCTACGTCGACATCACGCGTGGTCGCCTCGCCAACCACCTCTACCTCACCGCCGCTGTCGACCCGCTCGACGGCGAGGCCCTGCCAAAGGTCCCGCCGGCACCCGCCGACGAGGCCGTGGCCGAACGTCTCCAGCGGTCCACCGGCGAGCTGACCGCATGGGAGATCGCCTACGGCCAGCCGGATGCAAGGACACCCGACCGCGGCATCAGCTTGTGATCCAACGCGAGAAGTAGCGCCGGCTCGGGCGTAGTCAAGCAAACGCTCGACGACGCAAGGAGCCACTGTGCAAACCACCGAAGCAAGCGAATCCGAGGTCCTCACCGTCGAAGAGGCGGCCACCATCCTTCGCATCAGCCGCAACGCGGCCTACGCGCTCACCCGGGAGTGGCGCGCCACCGGTGGACGCTCCGGCCTTCCGTGCATCGCGCTCGGTCGCTCCCTTCGAGTGCCCCGCTCCGCACTGCTCCAGCTTCTTCACGAGTCGACCAACACGAGCCGCGGCTCCACCGACCGCGACGTCGCCTGAGGAGGCCGTGATGCACCCCGAAGCACCACTGATTGATGGGCGCTCGGTCCGCGCGATCCGGCTCGTCTCCGATGTTCCCGACTTCGCTTCGCTCTACTCCGACTCGGAACTGACCCCTCGGTCGGCCGCCAAGGTCTGGTTCATCGCCGAACTCATCTATGACGAGTTCCACCAGGGATTCGGCGAGGAGATCCTCAGCACGCTCCCACCTCTCGCTCGGCGTCACGCCGACGAGCGGTTCGAGTCGGCCTTCACTCGCGCTTCGCCACCGTCGCGAAGCGCGTCGCCGAGGGACTCCCGTGGCTCGAGTCGATCGCCACCTGCACAGCCGACGAGATGGTCGTCCACGTCATCCTCTCCATGCTCGACGACATCGACGAACTGGTGGACCCGGACTGGATCGAACGGATCCCTGCCCACGAAGACGACGATCAGGTCGACTGGCTCGAGGATCTCCTCCTCCAAGACACCGACGTGCTCATGCTCTACAACCCGGCCCTCGATGGCATCGAGGACCCCGACTCGCCGGTCAACCAACAGCTGGGAATCGCCAACCTCCATCCCAACGACTGGTTCAAGCCCTTCGCCAACAGCGAGTGAGGGAGGTGCTGCCGTGACCAAGTGCGAGTACCTCACCGCCCGCTGCCCCTACGGATGCGAGGTCTGGCTCCACCCGAAGGCGGTCGTCCCCCACGCCGGCCGATGCCGTGGCATTCCGTGGACCGAGAGCCGGCGCCCGGTGACCGAAGTCCTCCTCGCGAACGAGGATGCCGACGACGCCCGGACGCTCCTCCCGTCTTCGGTCCTGGCCAAGCCGGAAATCAGCGGCGACCGACTGCTCAACCCCAGGCCCGGAATGCGCCTCCACGACAGCGCTGTCCAGGGCATCGTCGTCCGATCCCCACTCGATGGGGTCTCGGGCCGCCGGTGGTGGACGGTTGCCCGAGCGGCGATCGCTGACGGACGCAGCATCGAGCCCGCGTTCTGCTCCAACGGCTTTGCCGCCTTGGAACGCTTGCTCGAGCTCGAAGACCACTTCGTGAATTGCGAGGTCTGCGGCGACGACATGACCCCCCGAGGCTTGCGAGGGCACCAACGATCGAACTCCGTCTGCCGCTTCCTCTCCGATGTCGCCGAGGTCCGCACGTTCTGGGACCTCGGCTACCGAGACCCCTTCAGTCTCCGCGACGACGGTGTGCCGATCACGTGGACCGAGTTGAGCAGCCGCGCCCACTGGCGCAACCGGACCCACATCATCCGCTTCCGCCTCTGGACCGCCGTCCTCTACCGACGGCCGAAGCAGTGCTAGGTCAGAACGCTCTCACCCTGTAACTACACCCGTGTAGTTGTCACACCCCCTCAGTAAGCTGGCTACCGGCCAGTCCAACGTCGATTCACTGGCATCAAAGGCGGGTGTGTGTCGTGAAGCTCATCAAGGCTCGGGTCCAGAACTACCGGAGCATCGAAGACTCGGGTTGGGTCGATATCGAAGGGGACATTACAGCGCTCGTCGGCAAGAACGAGTCGGGCAAGACCGCCTTCATGCAGGCCTTGTTCAAGTTGCACCCAGTCGAGCCCGCCACTTACGACGAGGTCGTTGACTTCCCGAGCCGGCTCACCCGGAAGCGAAAGGACACCACAGGTCCCATCCCCGTGGCCACAGTCCAGTACGAACTCAGTGACGACGAGGTCGGCGAGATCGAGGAGAACCTCGGGACCGGCGTCTTGAAGTCCCGGCTAGTTCAGGTCGAAGGGGGCTACCGATTCAAGGCACGAACGATGAACGTCGAACTCGACGAGAGCGTGGCCGTAGCTCACCTGCGAGCTGACCTCGACCTCGCCGCAGCGGCAGGGAAGGCGGTCAACTCAGCGACGACTATCGCCGGCCTGGCAGCGGCGCTCGCTGACCTCGAGGAGCCTCCGGCCAAGGCCGAGGCGCTCGCCACCGCGATCGGCAACTGGCGTGAGAACCGGCTGGTGCTACACGTCATCGACGCCTACGTGAAGAAGTGGGAGCCGACCTTCGTCTACTTCGATGACTACAGCACCATGCCGGGCAAGGTCTCGATCCCACGCTTGATAGAGAAGCGCGACTCGGGCACTCTCGTCCGCGGCCTGCGCGCGCTGTTGTCGTTTCTCAAGCTGGGTAGCGGTACGCCCGAGGACTTCAACGACTCCGCGAATCACGAGCGGCTGATCCGCGAGCTGGAGAACACCGCCAACGGCATCAGCGACGAGGTGTTCCACTACTGGTCGCAGAATGAGGAGCTGTCCGTCGAACTCAAAGTGATGGAGCCGGAGGCAGGAGCCGAGCCTCCTCTCGACCAGGGCCCCATTTTCCATGTCCGAGTCCACAATCGCCGCCACCGCGTCTCGGTTCCGTTCGATGAGCGGTCGCGGGGGTTCGTATGGTTCTTCTCCTTCGTGGCCTACTTCTCCGAACTAGACGCAGCGAAGACCTCCGACCTCATCGTGCTGCTCGACGAGCCCGGACTCGCGCTGCACGCGACTGCGCAGGGCGACCTTCTTCGGTACATGGAGGAACGCCTCGCTCCCGAGCATCAGGTCATCTACACGACCCACTCGCCCTTCATGATCGACGCCACCCACATCGAGCGGGCACGAACCGTCATGGATGTGGACAACGAGGGCACGAAGGTGTCGTCCGAGGTGTTCCGAGTTGACGACGAGACCGTGTTTCCCCTCCAGGCGGCTCTCGGGTACACGCTTACGCAGACTCTGTTCATCGGCCCGAAGAACCTCCTGTTGGAGGGGCCTAGCGATCTCATCTACCTCGACATCCTCGATGACGATCTCCGGCAGCACGACCTGACCCCGATCGACGATGACGTGACACGCGTGCCAGTGGGCGGGGCTGGGAAGTTGTCGACGTTCGTCTCGCTCATCGGATCGAACCAGCTGAACATGGCGGTACTCGTCGACTCCAGCACGAAGGACGCCGAGGCTGTCGAGCGGCTACAGCAAGCCCAGAAGTTGAAGAAGGGCGCGCTGATCCATATGTCGGACATCACCGGCGAGCCCGAGTGCGACATCGAGGATCTGTTCGACCCCGCCTTCTATCTGGACCTCGTGAACCGGGCCTATGCCAAGGAACTCGACGGCAGCCCCCTCACGCTTGCTGATCTGCCGAAGAAGGCAGGGCGGATCACGAAGAAGATCAACGGCGCGCTTGCGAGACGCAAGATTGCAGGTGGGGTGTTGAACCACTACCGGCCGGCGGTGGTTCTACTCCGCAACCAGGCCGACCTCGTACCGACCATCGACGATGCCACGCGAGAGCGGTTCTCCAACCTGGCCGAGCGGGTCAACCGAATCCTCTAGATCTGACGGCCTGGGACATGCCCCTGTCGGGGGCGGGTCGAGTCTCGGATCCCTTCACCGAGCGCGCGTCCAGGGCATGCCTGATCGAGGTACTGGCGGGCCATGCGGCGCATGCCGACGGTGAAGGTCGCCTGGCACCACCCGTCTACCCGTGGCAGCGCCCGCTCTGTGCTACCGCGGACCCGGTCCGATGCGGATTCATAGATCAGAGACCCATGTGCTCCAGGCGATGGTCGCCTGCGGTGACGGCGCGTTCGCTTCGCTCATCTCGCCGGACATGATGCGTTCGATCGCCGCCACCGCGCTGACACCCAGCTCATCCGGATCGAGGGCCTGGTAGGCATCATCGGACCACACGGCCAACACGTCGTCGATGACGTGCGTGTTCGAGCGGAAGCCCCGATCGCGGAGCGCCTTCCGGATCGCTCGGCGGGTGGCTTCGAGGTGCTCACCGGGCACGCCGGTCACGTAGGTAGAGCTTCGTGCGACGACGGCTTCGGCGACTACCTCGGACAACAACGCCACGCCGATTGGCGCGGCCGACTTCGGGAGCCAGCTATCGACGACGCGGAGGCACGCTCGGCAGGTCGGCGCGAACGCCGCGTCCTGCCAAAGAAGCGTCGGGTCGTCGGCGCCCGGCGCCATGCCTTGCCACGACCGACCACACAACGTCGTCTGCTCCCAGAGGGTCGGGTCCTCGTAGTCGCCGGGGATTCCGTCGATTTGGATCGCGGTGTCGCCTTCGGCGAACTCCGATGCCAGGTGGATCTCGGTACCTCCGCCGACCTCGACGAGCAGGAGCTCGCGACCGGCCACGGTGATCGTGTTGAGCGGCCGGTCGGCGCTGGGAGACTCCTGCTCGTCCATGAGCTCCATCGTCGCAGCGATCGTCAGTCGCCGCTCACGCCACCGCGCTTGCGCTCGGCGGCCTGGCGGAGCACCTCGGCGAATAGCTCGGCGGCCTCGGCCTGCATGCCGGGAAGCACGTGCTGGTACACACTCATCGTGAAGGCCGGGCTCGCATGGCCGAGCCGTTCGCTGACGACCTTCACCGGGACTCCGTTCATCAGCAGGATCGTCGCGTGCGTGTGGCGCAGGTCGTGCAGGGTGATCTCCGGAACGTCGAGCTTGGCCACGACACGATCGAAAATCTGACTGAACAGATCGGGGTGCAGCCAGCTCCCGTCGGGCCGGGTGAAGACCAGATCGGTCTTGGCCGGCACCTTGCCTCCCCGCTCCTCGATGCGCAGCGAGCGCCACGACTCGAGCACGGCGATCGCGTCCTCCTCGATGTCGACGGTTCGCCGGCCGGTTCCCGTCTTCACGTCCGAGATGTGCACTTCGTACGCGACCGAGACGAGCGCCTGCCGGACAGAGACCCGACCTGCCTCGAGGTCGACATCACCCCAGCGCAGCCCGAGGATCTCGCCGCGCCGCATGCCGGTGTGAGCCGACAGGTGGAACGCGGGGAGGAACCGCTGGCTGTCCATCGCGTCGAGGAACACGCACAGCTGATCGGCGTCCCACGCCTTGATGTCCTCTCGTCGCTGAGCGCTGAGCTTCGGCGGATCGGCGAGATTGGCGACGTTGCGCACAACGAGGCCCTTGCGTTGCGCATCCGACAGTGCCTTGTTCATCATCACGTGGATGTTGCGCACCGTCTTCGGCGCCAGGCCCTTGTTGTCCGATCCCTTCCCGCGTCGACCCTTCGCCAGCAGATCGGCGTAGAGCAGGTCGAGGTCACCCGGGGACAGCTTGGCGAGCTGGCGTTGGCCGAGAGCGGGCAGCACGTGCAGGTCGATGTTGCGGCGGTACGCGTCGAACGTGCTCCGCCGCAGCCGGGACTCCTGCACCGGGAGCCAGCGCTCAGTCAGGTACTGCCCGAGGGTCCCCTTGGGCAGCGCGAGCGGTTCTCCCTCGTGCTTCTTGCGGATGAGGTCAGCGAGCACGCGCTCGGCGTCGGCCTTGCGCGTACCGGCGGAGATCCAGCGGCGCTTCGGCTTGCCCGCGTCGTCAGTGCCTTCGTAGACGACCGCGTACCAGCGGTTGCCCTTCTTCGTGACGGTTCCGTGCATGACGGATTCCCTTCTCTCGAGGTTGGAGGAAGGGACGCCCTGCAGCAGACACGGCCTGAACCCCGGGGCATCCGATGGGCATCTGGCGCTGCACCGCTCAGGGTACGCGCCATCCGCTCGAAGGTCGACCCTTGTGCCGAGGACCGGCGGGGTCGACGACTCCAACGTTTAGCCTCGACGACGGTCACCAGTGCCGTCCGGTACCCGCCCGTGCCACCGACTACCAGCCCGTCACTCTGAAAAGTGTAGAAAAAGTGTAGAAGTTCGGGCATTCTGGGCAGCAGAAAGGCCCTCCCCGGTTCCCCGGAAAGGGCCTCTGAGCTGCACTTATAGATGGTGGCGGGGGTAGGATTTGAACCTACGACCTTCGGGTTATGAGCCCGACGAGCTACCAGACTGCTCCACCCCGCGGCGTACCGAACACTCTACTCCCCACCACGCCGCGCACCAACCGGGCCCGCCCACCAGCCGGCCCCACCTTCCGCTCAGCCTGCGCTGAGCAGATGCATCACGACCTTGTCGGCCTTCGCCTGAGCCAGAAACGGCGCGGCGGTGCCGTGCAGGGCGAACGTCTCGCCGCTCTCGGTGTCGTGCAGCTTCACCACCCGAGACAAGCCGAAGCCCGAGCCGTGCACGTCGGTGTGCGCCCGGTCGAACCGCCGGACCTCGTTCCCGGCCCGCTCGCCGTCCCAGTCGAGCACGACCACCGCATCGGCGGTGACTGCTACCAGCACCCCGACGGTCATGCCTTCGGCCGCGGCCGCCTCCTCCACCGCGGCCCGCCCACCGAGCGCCGCGCCGACACCGGACGCCAGCGGGTTGTCGCTCACGACGTCACCGGCCACGGCCCCGAGCGTGCCTCCGGCGATCTGCGCGCCGAGCAGGCCCTGCCAGCTGAAGATGCCCGCGGCGAGCACCTCCGCGCCGCCGAGTGCGTCGCTGGCCGCCTCCTGCAGGTAGCTCTCGTCTCCCGCGTGCTTCACCGGACCCCCCTCACCCATCAGTGCCCGCCGGGTTGCGGGGTGAGACGACCCTAGCCACATCGCCTCGGTCGAGAGGCGTCAGCGCACGCCGCCAACCTCGGCAGACCTCGCCGACGGCGCCGGCCGCCCCGCCCGGGAACCAGCGACCGCCACGAGCAGGGCACCGGCGATGCTCGCCACCGCCCAGGCCCGTAGCCCGAGCTCGATCGACCCGGCGAGGGACCGGCCCCGACCGAACAGCTCCTCGACTGCCCACGCGGTCGCTGCC
>NZ_DAIUCK010000107.1:0-10280 GCF_036846205.1 Rhabdothermincola sp.
GGGGATGTGCGGGGGCACGTCGCGGGGCGCGCTCACGGTGCCCGGGCGCAGCCGCTCCTGGCTGGCCTTGTGGCACCGCTTGAACTTGCGGCCGCTGCCGCACCAGCACGGGTCATTCGCTTTCAACATCGTCCTCGGCAGTGTACGGCTCGCGCTGACTGGCGGCTCCGGGGCGGGTGCGACACGATCTGGCCAGTGAGCATCATCAAGATCAACGCCATCACCGTGCCCCCGGAAGCGGGCGACGAGCTGGCCAAGCGCTTCGCGGCCCGGGCCGGCGCAGTGGACCACCAGGACGGCTTCGAGGGTTTCGAGCTGCTCCAGCCGACCGACGGCCGCGACACCTGGCTGGTGGTGACCCGCTGGCGTGACGAGGAGGCCTTCCAGGCGTGGGTGGCCTCCCCGGCGTTCGCCCACGGCCACCAGGGCGCGGACGCGCCGGCGCCTCATGGTGGGCCGGTGAGCACGCACAGCGAGCTGTGGTCGTACCAGGTGGCGCTGTCGAGCGGCCCCCCCGCGAGCTGATCAAGACCCGTGCTGCTCGATCTGCACGAGTCGTTCGCCTGGTTCGTGATCATCGGCAACGGCTTGGCAGGGGTGTGGGCGCTGGCCGCCCACTGGTTGCCCGCCCTGCGAACCCGCGCTCTGTGGTGGTTCACGATCGTGGCGGAAGTGGCGATCTTCGGCCAGGTGGCGATGGGTGTGGGCCTGGTGGCGGGACAGGGTCTCGAGGCCCCGCAATTCCACATGTTCTACGGGTTCGTGGGCATCATCGCGGTGGGGCTGATCTACAGCTACCGCCAGCAGATGGAGCCCTACCGGTACCTGCTCTACGGGTTTGGTGGCCTGTTCCTGATGGGCCTCGGGATCAGGGCGATGATCGTGGGTGCGACCTGACTCGGGCGGAGTCGCCGAGGAGTTGGGGGCGCTGACCGATCAGAGGTTGACGACCGGGCAGGTGAGGGTGCGGGTGATGCCGTCGATCATCTGGATGCGGCTCACCACCATCTTGCCGAGATCGTCGACCGAGTCGGCCTCGGCCCGGGCAATGACGTCGTACGGTCCGGTGACGTCGTCGGCGGAGACCACACCGTCGATCGCGCTCACCTCCTCGGCCACCTGGGCGGCCTTGCCGACCTCCGTTTGGATGAGCACGTAGGCGCTGACGGCCATCGCGGTCTCCCTTCTGCGTTCCGGGTCATCAAGCCATGAGCGATGCCGATGGTAACGGGGCCGGGAACGCTGGGGCCCGGCTGGGAAGCCGGGCCCCAGTTCACCAGCGTCATGCCCGCGGCTCAGTTGTGGGAGACCTCGGCCTCGATGGCCTGCGCGCCCTCGCCCCGGCTGACTTCGATCTTGCGGGGCTTGGCCTGTTCGGCGACCGGGACGGTGACGTGCAACACCCCGTCGTGGTAGCGGGCCTCGAGTCGATCGGCATCGAGGTTGTCACCGAGGGAGAGCTGGCGGACGAAGCGACCGTAGCGCCGCTCCCGAACGAGTACCTCCTCGCCCTCTTTGCGCTCGGTTTCGACCCGCCGCTCGGCGGAGACGGTGAGCACGTTGTTCTCGACCTCGACGTCGATGCTGTCGGGGTCGACACCGGGCAGCTCGAAGCTGATCTCGACCCGGTCGCCTTTGCGTACCGCATCCATGGCGATCCGGGCGGGGCCGGCGGGGGTGCCACTCCACATCTCCTGGGTCAGGCGGTCGAGCTCCCGGAAGGGATCGAAACGGATCAACATGGTCTGCGACCTCCTTGCTGGTGACTCGGACTGCTCCAATGGGTCGTTCGACTCACCTTCAGGATAGCGCCAAAGTTGAGTGTTGACAACACAAGTTTTCTGACTGCAATGCCATCATGTGATTGTGGTGCGCGCTGAAGGAACGGGGCGAGGGCGCGCTCAAGCCACTTCTCGGGCGAAGAGGTGGGCAGGGTCTCGCGACCCGGGCGAGGCCGCGAGCCGGCGGGACAGGATTCGGGCGGGTCAGTCCGCCAGGCGCTTTTCGAGCTGACGCAGCTCGTCCCGCAGCTCGTCGGGCAGGCGCTCTCCGATGAACTCGAAGTGGTTCTCGATGAGCGGGATCTCCTGGCGCCACGACTCCGGGTCCACCTCGAGGAGCTCGGCCAGGGTGGCTTCGTCCACGTTCAGGCCCGTGCGGTCCAAGGCGTCGAGGGTGGGCACCCAGCCGATCGGGGTCTCGGTGGCCTCACCGCGGCCCTCGACCCGCTCGACGATCCACTTGAGCACTCGCGAGTTCTCGCCGAAGCCTGGCCAGAGGAACGAGCCGTCCTCGCCCTTGCGGAACCAGTTGACCCAGAACAGCTTGGGGAGCTTGTCGGCAGCGCTGGCGTCACCGATCGAGAGCCAGTGGGCGAAGTAGTCGCCCATGTTGTACCCGCAGAAGGGCAGCATGGCGAAGGGGTCGAAGCGCAGCTCGCCGACGGTGCCGGTCGCGGCGGCGGTCTTCTCCGAGGACATGATCGAGCCCAGGAACACCCCGTGGCGCCAGTCGAACGACTCGGTCACCAGGGGCACGTTCGTCGCCCGCCGGCCGCCGAAGAGGATCGCGGAGATCGGCACCCCGGCGGGGTCCTCCCACTCGGGGGCGATGGACGGGCACTGGGTGGCGGGCGCCGTGAACCGGGCGTTGGGGTGGGCGGCCGGTGTGCCCGACTCCGGCGTCCAGTCCTGGCCCCGCCAGTCGATGAGGTGCGCGGGAGGCTCGTCGGTCATGTCCTCCCACCACACGTCACCCTCGTCGGTGAGCGCGCAGTTGGTGAACACCACGTGTCCGCTCAGGGTCTCCATCGCGTTGCGGTTGGTCTTGGCGTTGGTGCCCGGCGCGACACCGAAGAACCCGGCCTCGGGGTTGATGGCGTAGAGCCGCCCGTCGTCCCCGAACTTCATCCAGGCGATGTCGTCACCGATGGTCTCGACCTTCCACCCCGGCAGGGTGGGGATCATCATCGCCATGTTCGTCTTGCCGCAGGCGGAGGGAAACGCAGCCGCGATGTAGTGCTTCTTCCCGTCGGGTGGGGTGACCCCGAGGATCAGCATGTGCTCGGCCAGCCAGCCGTCGTCGCGGGCCATGGTCGACGCGATGCGCAGGGCGAAGCACTTCTTGCCCAGCAGCGCGTTGCCGCCGTAACCCGAGCCGTAGGACCAGATCTCGCGGGTCTCGGGGAAGTGGACGATGTACTTGTTGTCCGCGTCGCAGGGCCAGGGCACATCCTCCTGCCCGGGGGCCAGCGGCGCGCCGACCGAATGGACGCAGGGCACGAACTCGCCGTCGGCTCCCAGCACGTCGAGTGCGGCCTGGCCCATGCGGGTCATGATCCGCATGTTCACCACGACGTAGGGCGAGTCGGTGAGCTGGACCCCGATGTGCGCGATCGGCGACCCGAGTGGGCCCATGCTGAACGGCACCACGTACATCGTGCGGCCCTGCATCGCCCCGTCGAAGAGCGCGAGCAGCTCGGCTCGCATCTCGGCCGGGTCCCGCCAGTTGTTCGTGGGCCCCGCGTCGATCTCGCGCTCGGAGCAGATGAACGTGCGGTCCTCCACCCGGGCCACGTCGCCGGGGTCGGACAGGGCGAGGAAGCTGTCCGGACGCAGCGTCTCGTTCAGTGACCGGAACGTCCCGCTCTCGATGAGCAGGTCGCACATCTGCCGCCGCTCTTCTTCGGAACCGTCACACCAGTGGACGCTCGCCGGTCGGAGGATCCGTGCCCACTCGTCGACCCAGTCGATCAGCTTCTGGTTGGCGGTTGAGGCGGGCATGTGACCTCCGACGTCGTTGTCGCTGCGATGACGCGCCGATGACGCGACCGTGAATACCCAATACTAGGTGGCGACAGACGGTGGGCAGCCAGCCCACGGCAGGCGACGAGTGAGGACGTGGCGCTTGGCGCAGGACCCGGCGGGCGTTCGGCTCAGTGGCCCTTCGGGCCCAGGACGGGCTGGTCGGGGCCGTCCTGGGGGTGCTGGGGGTCGTCGGGGTGCGCCAGCTCGAAGCCCGGTGTGCCCATGTCGACCTCGGAACCGAGGCGCAGCTTCGTGGCCAGTCCGCGCCCGTCGAGGTCGAAGACCACCCGCTGGCCCTGACGGAGCATCCGGAACGGCGAGTGCTCGAGCGCACCCTCGGCCAGCTCGTACTCGCGCAGGTCGCTGTCGGCGATGATCGTGCCGTCACCGCTGGACGGGTCGTAGGACTTGATCACCCCTTGCACGCTGTGCTCCCTGTCGATCGGCCGCCTCAGCGGGCGACCTTCTCGATCTTGCCGGCCTTGATGCACGAGGTGCACACGTTCAGCCGTTTGGGCGCGCCGTTGACCAGAGCTCGCACCCGCTGGATGTTGGGGTTCCAGCGGCGCTTGGTGCGGCGGTGCGAGTGGCTCACCGCCATGCCGAACGACGGCTTCTTGCCACAGACCTCGCAGACGGCAGCCATGGTGGGACCTCGGGGGTTCTCGGGGCGGAGTTCTCGAAACAGCGGAGGCCTCGAATGAGGCCCCGGGAACGCTAGCAGCGGCGTGCCTGCTTCGGACAATCGCACCGATCGCGGGTCAGGTCCGTGGCGATCGGTACGATCGGCCGGCGATGCCCATCGATGCGTTCACGGCGGACGAGATCCGGCGAGCCATGAAGGTCTATGCCGGCGCGCTCCGAGACCATCGGGAGGCGATCAACCGGCTGAACGTCTACCCGGTTCCCGACGGTGACACCGGGACGAACATGGCCCTCACCCTCGAGGCGGTGTGCAACGAGCTTGACCTCGCGGCCACCGACATGGCCTCGACGTGCAAGGCGATCGCGCACGGCTCGCTGATGGGCGCCCGGGGCAACTCGGGGGTGATCCTGTCGCAGATCCTGCGAGGCACCTGCGACGTGCTGCGCGAGCACGACATGTGTGACGGCTCGGTGTGGGCCGAGGCCCTCGGGGCTGCGTCGGAAGCCGCGTACGGCGCGGTGATGCGGCCGGTGGAGGGCACCATCCTCACGGTGGCCCGGGAATCCGCCGAGGCGGCCCGGGCCGCGGCCGAGCGAGGGGCGGCGCTCGTCGAGGTGCTGGAGCGGGCCCGCGACGCCGGAGGTCGAGCCTTGGAGCGCACGCCGGAGCTGCTGCCGGTGCTCGCCGAGGCGGGGGTGGTGGACGCGGGCGGCGCGGGGCTGCTGCTGCTGCTCGACGCGCTGGCCCATGTCGTCGACGGCCGGCCGATGCCGGTGCCCACCGAGGACGAGGGGCGGCTGCCGGCGGGGGCGCTGGTGCCCGGCGGGCACGCGAGCCCCGGCGGGGGCCACCGGCCCGACGAGTCTGGCGAGCACGGCGTGTCCGACCTGCGCTACGAGGTCATGTACTTCCTGGAGGCCCCCGACGAGGCGGTGCCCGGGTTCAAGGACGTGTGGGCCACGGTCGGCGATTCGATCGTGGTGGTCGGCGGGGACGGCTTGTGGAACTGCCACATCCACACAGATGACATCGGCGCGGCGATCGAAGCGGGCATCGACATCGGCCGGCCACGCAACATCCGGGTCACCGACCTGCTCGAACAGGTCGAGGAGGAGCGCTGGGTCCGCGAGGCCGAGCCGCTGCCGCCGGAGCCCGCCGCCGCCCACGAGCCGGTGCCCTGCGCGGTGGTGGCCGTGGCGACCGGCGACGGGGTGCGGCGCATCTTCTACTCGCTCGGGGTGCAGGGCATCGTCACCGGCGGCCAGACGATGAACCCCTCGACCGCCCAGTTGCTGGAGGCGGTGGAGAAGGCCCCGGCGGACGAGGTGGTGATCCTGCCCAACAACAAGAACATCATCCCGGTGGCCGAGCAGGTGGGGGGCCAGACGAGCAAGCGGGTCTACGTGGTGCCGACCCGGGGCGTGGCGGAGGGTTTCGCGTCCCTGCTGGCCTACGACCCCCAGGCCAGCGGCGAGGACAACGCCCGGGCCATGGCCGACGCGGCGGCCAACGTGATCGCCGGCGAGGTGACCCGGGCGGTGCGCGACTCGTCGTGCGACCTCGGGCCCATCGCCGAGGGCGACTACATCGGGTTGAGCCGCGACGGCATCGTGGCTGTCGCGGCGAGCCTCGACGACGCCTGCACCCAGTTGCTCGACGCGCTGGTCGGCGACGACCACGAGATCGTCACCATCATCGAGGGGGAGGGCGCGACCGCGGCCACCACCCGCCACATCGAGCTGTGGTTGCAGGACCACCGGCCGAACGTGACCGCTGAGGTGCACCACGGCGGCCAACCCCTCTACCCGTATCTCTTCGGGATCGAGTAACCCCCGGCGGCGCGATGGCCGGCACGCTGGTCCGCCTGGCCGGGATCCCGGTGACCGAGCTGAAGGGGGTGGGGCCGCGCTCGGCGGCGGCGCTGGAGCAGGTCGAGGTCCGTTCGCTGCTCGATCTGCTGATGTACTACCCACGCCGCTACCTGGATCGCACGAAGGAGGTCCCCCTCGGGCAGTTGCGCCCGGGTGAGGAGGCCATGGTGCTGGCCCGGGTGGTGAGCGTGGGCAGCCGGGTGGCCCGCAACCGCCGGCGCATGGTCACCGCCGAGGTCACCGACGGGCAGGCCGGCATGCGGGTGACCTTCTTCAACCAGCCGTGGCGGGAGCGCCAGCTCACCCCGGGCACCGAGGTGGTGCTGTTCGGCAAGCTCGAGCTGTTCCGTGGCCGCCGCCAGATGACCAACCCGGTGGTGGACCTGGTGGGCGACAAGACCGGGCGCATCATCCCCGTGTACCCCCAGTCGGAGAAGGCCGGGGTGCAGAGCTGGGACGTGGCCAGGTGGGTGGAGGAGCTGCTACGGCGCACCCGGTTCGACGACCCGGTGCCCGAGCACGTGCGGGCGCGCTGGGGTCTCGTCGATCGCCGCCGCGCCTTCCACGACATCCACGCGCCCGAGTCGATGCGCGACCTGCAGGAGGCCCGGCGCCGCCTGGTGTTCGACGAATTGCTGCGGGTCCAGCTCGAGCTGGTGCAACGCAAGCGGGAGCTGGAGGCCACCACCGTGGGCATCCGCCACGAGGTGGGCGGCGAGCTCGTGGCGCGCTTCCACCAGCGCCTGCCGTTCCCCCTGACCGGCGCCCAGCGGCGGGTCATCACCGAGATCGAGCGCGACCTGGCCGGCCCGCACCCGATGCACCGCCTGCTGCAGGGCGACGTCGGGGCCGGCAAGACGGTCGTGGCGGTCAGCGCCCTGCTGGTGGCGGTGCAGGGCGGCCACCAGGGGGCGTTGATGGCCCCCACCGCGGTGCTCGCCGAGCAGCATCACCTCGGCATCCGCCGGATGCTGGAGGGCTTCACCGTTCCCGACACCGCCGAGGACGGGAACCTGTTCGCCAGTGCCGGTCTCGACCGCGAGCTGCGGGTGGAGCTGCTCACCAACCGCACCACCGCCGCTGAGCGCCGCCGGTTGCTGGCCGAGCTCGAGCGGGGCGGGATCGACATCCTGGTCGGCACCCACGCGCTGATCCAGGAGGGGGTGTCGTTCCGGTCGCTGGGGGTGGTGGTGATCGACGAGCAGCACCGCTTCGGGGTGGAGCAGCGGGCGGCGCTGCGAGCCAAGAGCGCGGCCGAGGCGGTGCCGGACGTGCTGGTGATGACGGCCACGCCGATCCCCCGCACCGCGGCGATGACGGTCTACGGCGACCTCGACGTGTCGGTGCTCGACGAGCTGCCGCCGGGCCGCACGCCGATCGTGACCCGTTGGGCGCGAGGGCCCGGCGCCGAGGAGGAGGTGTGGGACACGGTCCGGGCGGAGGTGGCCGCGGGGCGCCAGGCCTACGTGGTGTGCCCCTTGGTGGAGGAGAGCGACAAGCTGGAGGTGGCCTCAGCGGAGGAGACCTTCGAGCGGCTCGCCGGCGGTGAGCTGCGCGGCCTGCGGCTCGGGCTGCTGCACGGGCGGGTCGGCCCGTCCGACAAGGAGGCCGTCATGGGCCGCTTCCGGGACGGTGAGCTCGACGTGCTGGTGGCGACCACGGTGATCGAGGTCGGCGTCGACGTGCCGAACGCCACGGTGATGGTGATCCTCGACGCGGACCGCTTCGGCATCGCACAGCTCCACCAGCTCCGCGGCCGGGTCGGTCGGGGCGAGGCGGCGTCGGTGTGCTACCTGGTGGGCGACGCCACCACCGCCGAGGGCGAGCAGCGGTTGCAGGCGATGGTGCGCACCACCGACGGCTTCGAGTTGGCCGAGGTCGACCTCGAGCTGCGAGGTGAGGGCACGATCATGGGGGAGCGGCAGAAGGGGCGCAACGACTTGCGGCTGGCGTCGCTGCGACGCGATCGGGAGTGGGTGGAGCGGGCCCGCGAGGTGGCCTTCGAGCTGGTCGGTGACGATCCGTCGCTGGCGGGACAGCCGGCGCTGGCGGAGGAACTGGCGGTGCTGCTGCCCGGCGAGGATGCAGCCGAGTTCCTGCTCAAGTCCTGATCGGGCCCGGATCGCCCGTCAGGTGCGTGGCCCGTCGTGGTCGTCGCCGGCTTCGAGGACCACGTCGAAGCGCTCGCCGCAGTCGGGGCACCGGTAGGCGACGACGTCGCCGGGCTCCCAGCCGTCCTCGGGACGGTACGACAGCAGCCGGGTACGGCCTCCACAGTCCACGCAGGTGAACCCGGGCGGTGCCTCCACGCCGAGCAGGGTACCGCCCCGGTACGGTTGGCGACCGATGCGGGTGGTGGCCGGCACAGCCAGGGGTCGGCGCCTGGTCGCACCTGCCGGCCGCGACGTGCGGCCCACCACCGACCGGGTGCGCGAGGCGGTGTTCAACGCGCTGGGAAGCCTCGACGCCATCGAGGGGGCCCGGGTGCTCGACCTGTTCGCGGGCTCGGGGGCGCTGTCCATCGAGGCGCTGTCGCGGGGGGCGGGCCACGCGGTGCTGGTGGAGCGGGACCCGGCCGCTCGGGCCGCGATCGCACAGAACCTGGCGGCGACCGGTTTCGCCGGGAACGCCACGGTGGTGGCCGCCGATGCCGAGAGCTACCTGACCGGAGCGCCGGACGCCTTCGACCTGGTGCTCGCCGACCCCCCTTACGCCTACGGCGAGTGGCCGGCGCTGCTGGGCTCGATCGCTCGGGTGGTCGCGCCGGGCGGGTTGGTGGTGGTGGAGTCCGACCGCGAGGTGCCCCTGCCGGAGGGATGGCGTGTTGAGAGGGGCAAGCGCTACGGCGGTACGCTCGTCGTGTTCGCTCGTCCCCCGAGTTCCCCGGAGACCCGTTGACCCGAGTCCTGTACCCCGGCTCGTTCGATCCGATCCACAACGGTCACGTCGAGATCGTCGAGACCGCGTCGCGCCTGTTCGACGAGGTGATCGTGGCCGCCATGCGCAACCCGCAGAAGGGCGAGCCGCTGTTCACGCTCGACGAGCGCCGGGCGATGCTGGAGGAGACCGTCGCGCACCTGGAGAACGTGCGGGTGACGATGTTCTCGAGCCTGGTGGTCGACCTGGCCAAGGAGGTCGGCGCCGACTTCATCGTGAAGGGCCTGCGAGCGGTGTCGGACTTCGAGAGCGAGCTGCAGATGGCCCAGATGAACCACAAGATCTCCGGTGTTGACACCTTGTTCATCCCCTCGGCGTCTGCGCACTCGTTCCTGGCGTCGAGGTTGATCCGTGAGATCACCCGCTTCGGGGGCGACGTGTCCGCGATGGTTCCGATGGCGGTGGCCAAGCGCCTGCAGGAGAAGTACGGCCGGTGAGCGACTTCGACGCCCCCGAGGATCTCGACCTGACCCCGCCGCCGGTGGGCTCGCAGTACCACCCGCCCGAGACGGAGGAGGTGCTGCTGCAGCTGCGGGAGGTGATCGAGGCGGCCCGGCCGGTGCCGCTGTCGGCCTCGTCGATGATCGTCAAGGACGAGGTGCTCGAGCTCATCGACGAGGCGATCGCCCGCCTGCCCGAGGAGCTGCGGGCCGCTCGCTGGCTGCTGAAGGAGCGCGAGGAGTACCTGGCGCGGGTCCGCCACCAGGGTGAGGAGCTGCTGGAGCAGGCCCGGGCCCGGGCCGAGCGGATGGTGCAGCGCACCGAGGTGGTGAAGGCCGCGGAGCAGCGGGCCTACCAGATCATCGACACCGCCGAGAGCGAGGCTCGCCGCCTGCGCCACGAGGTCGAGGACTTCTGCGACCAGAAGCTGGCGAGCTTCGAGATCGTGTTGGAGCGCACCCAGAAGCTGGTCGCCGCGGGGAGGGCCAAGCTGCAGGGCACGAACCTGCTGGGTGAGACCGGCGCGGAGGAGGAGCAACGGCTGGCCGAGGCGACGCTCCCGCCCCCGCCGGACCAGCC
>NZ_DAIUCK010000108.1:0-10239 GCF_036846205.1 Rhabdothermincola sp.
GGTGGCGACCGCCACCCGGCCTTCCCGTTTCTCTCAGTCCGTCAGCGCGGCGAGGACCCGGTCGGCCTCGCCCATGATGCGCTCGATCAGCTCGGCCACCGACGGGAGGTCTTCGATGACACCGATGCCCTGCCCGGTGGGCAGGATCCCTACCTCCGGTCGCCCGTCCACCATCGTGGCTTTGATCAGCATGGGCGCGTTGGCGGCCATGACGAGCTGGCTCCAGGTGAGATCCTGGTTGCGCTTCATCGCCAGGCCCTCTCGGAGCAGGTCCCGGTAGCTGGTGCGGGTGAGCCGGCGGAAGGCGAGCGCATTGCGCACCGCCCTGGGGAGACGGGTGAGCACTGACGAGCGCTCGAGCTCGTCGACCACCTCGGTGCGGATCACCCGCTGCGGGTACCCGTCGATGGCCCTGGTGACCACGGTGTCGTTGACGGTCTTGCTCAGGTAGATCTGCTTGATGAGCTCGGGCACCGTGGAGTCACGGGTGAGCAGGAAGCGAGTGCCCATCGCGATGCCGTCGGCGCCCCACGCCAGCGCAGCCACCAGCCCCCGCCCGTCGGTGAATCCACCCGCGCCGAGCACCGGGATGTCCACGGCATCGACCACCTGGGGCAGCAGCAGCGAGGTCGGCACCGAGCCCGTGTGCCCGCCTCCCTCGGCGCCCTGGGCGATGACGGCGTCCACGCCCCACTCCGCCACCTTCTCCGCGTGCCGCCTGGCCCCGACGGTCGGCATGGTGACCACGCCTGCATCCTTGAGCCGGGCGATGGTCTCCCGCCGGGGAGCCTGGGCGAAGGACGCCACCCGGACCCCCTCCCGAATGAGCAGGGTGATCCGATCGTCGATGTCGGGCTGGTCGGCGCGCAGGTTCACGCCGAAGGGGTTGTCCGTGCGCGCCTTGACCTCCCGGATGGCTCGCTCGAGCTCGGCACAGGTCATGGTGGCCGAGGCGATGATGCCCAGGCCGCCGGCCGCGCTGGTCGCTGCGGTGAGCCGCGCCCCGGCCACCCACCCCATGCCGGTCTGCACGATCGGGTACCGCACCCCGAACAGCTCACAGGCACGGGTGTGCAGCGCTCGCCGACCCGGCGGCGGGCCGGCCGAAGCCGGCATCAGTTCTTGACCTCGGTGGTGCGCAGCCCTGCGGGATCGATGACCTCGCGGATCAACCGCAACTCCTCCGTGGTGGGGAGCCGGGTCTCGTCGAGGTCGTCGGCGACCGCGAGCTCGAAGCCCGTCGCCTCCTGCACCTCCTCGAGCGACACGCCAGGGTGCACGCTGCGCACCCGCATGCGATGGTCAGGGGTCTCGAAGTCGAACACCCCGAGGTTCGAGACCACCCGGCGGATCTCGTGGAACCGCGCCGCCCGAGGGCCCAGCGCGGCGGCCCGGTCGTAGCCCACCCCGCTCACCACGTCGACCTTCTCCACGAAGGACTTCGGGGTGTGGTTCGGGACCCAGTAGCTCGTGGTGTGGTTGATCGTGTTGCCCGGCGCGCCCCGGAAGCCCAGCAGCTGGGCTCGGGGGCGATGCCAGTCACCGATGCAGGCGATGTTCTGGTTGCCGTAGCGGTCGATCTGGCTCGCCCCCATCATCACGTGACGCTTGCCGTTCCACAGCACGGTGAACATCTGCGGGTAGGGGTTCCAGCTCTCGACCACTTCGTCGAGCTCCAGCCTGCCGTCGACGTTGCGGTAGGGGTTCACACCGGGAGGCAGGCACGAAGCGGTGAACATGGCGAAGCCGTCGGTCATCACCAGCGACGGTTCGAAGGTCTCCCGGGCCAGGCGACCGCCGATCATGGGGATGGTGCCGATGGGGTTGCAGAGGCGCTCACCATCGCCACGGAAGCATTCGGCCACCGCGACCACGCACACCTCGGCCCTGGTCACCCCCGGGACTGCTTCGGCTGATCCACCCATCAGCCCTGCCTCCTCGCCGCCAGCGCCGCCTGGTACTCGGCCTCGGACTCGAACTCGAGCCACTCCCGGGCGAACGCCGACCAGGTCTCCTCGGAGGACGCCGCCGCCACGTACTGCTTCTGGAACGCCTCGTCGCGTCCGTAGTCGGGTGGGCACTCGGTGAAGTGCGCCCCGTTCGGTGCCTCGACGACACCGTCGACGTTCAGCCGGCTGATGCGCAGCGTGTGGAACGACCCGAACCGGGCGAAGTCCTCGGTGGGCACCACCTGCTCGCAGGACAGGAACGTGCGATCCGCGGCCAGGCTGAACCAGTCGTCCATGTACAGGTCCGGTCCGAGGAACTGCCCGTTGCCGGCCTGGTCGGCCCGATTCATGTGGATGAGCGCGACGTCGAGCTTGATCGCCGGCATGGCCACCAGCTCCTCGCCATCATCGTAGGGCGAGCGGACGGTGCGGATCTCGGGCATCACGGTGAGCAGGTCCGACCCCAGGCCGGCCCGGGTGGGGAGGAAGGGAACCCGCCAGGCCGCGGCCTGCAGGCCGAGCAGCAGCATGCCCTCGTCCAGCTCCATCGCCTCCAAGGCTCCCGTCTGCCTGGCAGCCCGGAAGTGCGGCTCCAGCGGGATCGAGTCCAGGGAGACGAACCCGTAGATCGCCCTGCGGACCTTGCCCGCGGCGCAGAGCAGGCCGATGTCCGGGCCGCCGTAGCTCACCACCGTGAGGTCTCGCAGCGGCGAACGCAGGATCGCCCGCACGAGTGACATCGGCTTGCGGCGGGACCCCCAGCCGCCGATGCCGATCGTCATGCCGTCGCGGAGCTCGGCGATCACGTCTTCTTCGGTCATGCGCTTGTCGGGCAGCGCCATCAGCACTCCTACTTGGTGAAGTCGGCGTCGCGCCCCTCGACGAAGGCGTCGCGCGCCTCATCGGCCACGCCCGAGAGGTTCAGCTCGAAGGTGAAGCCCTGCTCATAGCGGTAGCTGCGCTTCACGTCCCACAGGTCGATGCCGTTCAACGACTCCTTGGCCGCCCGGATGACCGTCGGGCTCTTCATGGCGATCTGGCGAGCCACCTCGATCGCCGCCGGGCGGAGCTCGTCCCGCTCGACCACCTGCAACACCGAACCGAACTGGTGCAGCTCCTGGGCCGTGGCCGTGGCGGCGGTGTAGACCATGGCTCGCATCTTGTGCTGGGGCACCAGCCGGGCCAGGTGGGTCGCCGCACCGAGCGCCCCCCGATCGACCTCGGGGAGCCCGAAGTAGGCGTCCGTGGACGCCACCACGATGTCGGCATTGCCCACCAGGCCGATGCCTCCGCCCAGGCAGTAGCCGTGCACTGCCGCGATCACGGGCACCGCGCACTCGTACACCGCGGCGAAGGCCGCGAAGCAGCCGCGGTTGGCGCCGAGGAGGGCGTCGAAGCCCTCGGTGGCCTGCATCTCCTTGATGTCCACCCCGGCGTTGAAGCCCTTGCCCTCGGCCCGCAGGATCACGGCCCGCACACTGCGGTCCTCACCCAGCCCGCGCACGACGTCGGCCAGCTCGAACCAGCCGGCGACCGTCAGCGCGTTCACCGGTGGGTGCTCCATGACCACTTCCGCGATGCCGTCCTCGATCGACGATGTGATGCCCATGGCGGCTCCATCCGACACTGCCCCACCGTTTCTGATGGGGCGTCAGCTCGGTGTGGCAAGGTAGGCGATCATCACCTGCGTTGCGAATCCCCGGAGGAGCTCGACATGACCGGCGCACTCGGAAACCCCCTCGATCTCAGCGGGTCGGTCGTCCTCGTCACCGGCGGCACCAAAGGGGTCGGCCGAGGCATCGCCGCCCGCTTCCTCCAGGCTGGCGCCACGGTGGTGGTGTCGGCTCGCCACGAGCCCGACAGCCCGGTGGCGGTGGAGAACAACCAGGCGGCCTTCGTGGCCGCCGACCTACGCGACCCTGAACAGGCTGCCGCCGTCGTGGCCTTCGCGGTGGAACGCTTCGGCCGGCTCGACGTGGTGGTGAACAACGCCGGCGGTTCGCCGCGGGCGGACGCCGCGCAGGCCTCGCCTCGGTTCTCCGAGTCGATCGTCCGCTTGAACCTGCTGGCCCCGCTGCACGTCGCCCAGGCCGCCAACGCCGTGATGCAGGAACAGGAGAGCGGGGGGTCCATCATCAACATCGCCAGCGTCAGCGCCCTCCGCCCCTCGCCCGGCACCGCGGCCTACGGCGCGGCCAAGGCCGGCTTGTTGAGCCTCACGACGACCCTGGCGGTCGAGTGGGCACCGAAAGTGCGGGTCAACGCGGTCACGCCCGGTTACATCGAGACCGAACAGGCCCACCTGCACTACGGCGACGCCGATGGGGTGGCGGCGGTGGCCGGCACCATCCCCCTGCGGCGTATGGGCACGCCCGTGGACGTGGGGGATGCCTGCCTGTACCTCGCCTCCTCGCTCGCCGGCTACGTCAGCGGCGCCAACCTGGTGGTGCACGGTGGCGGCGAACGACCGCTGTTTCTCTCGGCTGCCAACGCCGACGCGACCGGCGTGACCGGCGCATCACCGTCCCCGGGGGGCGGGTAGACAGGATGCATGCTGATCGCGGGGCGCACCTACCGTGACCTGCGGGCCGCGTTCGGGCGAGGGGCGTACGACCAGATCGTCCGCGACGGCCCAGCGGTGGCGGCCATCCTCCAGGCCGATGCCACCCAGCAGGAGCTGGTGCCCGCAACCGCCCTGCTCGTGGGCGCCGCGCTGGCCGAGCAGGAGCTCTACACCGACGCCATCGCCTGGCTCGAGTACGGCTTGGCCCGGCTGCCCGGCACGGCGTCGGTCGCCGAGGTCGCCGGCGGCCACTGGCACCACCGGCTCCTCGCGGACCTGTACCTGCTGACCGGACGCTGGGACTCGGCCTCCGGCTACCTGGACTGGTTGGCCCGCCCCGAGCAGCCGCTCGACAGCCGCCTGGCCGCCACCCGAGGGCAGGCCATGCTGGCCGCGGCACGCGGGCGCTTCGACGACGCGCATCTCTTGGTGAACGCTGCAGCCGACCTGGCCCGACGAGCACACAGCAGTGCCCTGGCCGCGATGGTGGAAGCCGACCGGGCGCTCATCGTCGCCGCGCAGGGCCGGCTGCTCGAAGCCGTCCGATTCACCGAGGAGGTGGCGCCCCGTCTCGCCGCGCCCGGCCGGGCACCAGAGCAGCGTTGGGCGAACGCGGTCGCGGCCGCGCTCCTGACCACGATGGCCCGGCTGCTCGCGACGGCCGGGGATCTGATGACCGCGACCCGCTACCTCATCGAGGCCGGCGTCCCCGTAGTGGCCACCGGACGGTCGTACTGGTCGGCGCAGCTCGACCTGGCCCGGGGGGTGGTGTGGCGGGAGGGTGGCGAGGCCGAGCGGGCCGAGCCCGCCGCCATCCGGGCCGTGCAGGAGCTCGACCGCCTCGGGGCCCGGCCCGCCGCGGCGGTGGCCCGGCTCGAGGAGGCCCGGCTCGCGGAGGCACGCGGTCACCTGCTCTCCGCCCGGCGCCTCTACGAGCGGGCCTGGCGCGAGTGCGCGGCGCTCGGCCTGTCCCGGGAGACGAGCGGGATCCGTGCCCGGCTGGCGACCCTCGGGCGCGAAACTGACGAGTCGTCAGAATCCTGGGTGGTCGAGTAGCGTGACCAGCCGTGAGCGACAAGACCCGAGTGCCCGCGGTCGAGGGTTGGTTCACCACCGATCCTGATCGTCCCGCCCTGCTCGGCACCCGTTGCGCGAGCTGTGGCACCTACTCGTTCCCCCGCGAGACCAGCTTCTGCAAGAACCCCGACTGCACGGGGCGCGACTTCGAAGAGGTCGAGCTCAGCCGGAGGGGCACCATCTGGTCGTACACCAACGCGTGCTACCAGCCCCCGCCGCCGTACGTGCCCACCACCGACCCGTTCGAGCCCTTCTCGCTCGCCGCGGTGGAGCTGGCCGAGGAGAAGATGGTGGTGCTGGGGCAGCTCGTGGCGGGAGTCCGGCTGGAGGACCTCACCGTCGGCACCGAGGTGGACCTGGTCGTCGACACGCTGTTCGAGGACGACGAGCACGAGTACCTGGTCTGGAAGTGGCGTCCGGTGACCGAGGGGGCCCGCTGATGGCGGGTGAGGTGGCCGTCCTCGGCGTGGGCATGCACCCCTGGGGCAAGTGGGGTCGCAACTTCGTCGAGTACGGGGTGCACGCTGCCCAGGCCGCGTTGGCCGACGCCGGCCTGAGCTGGCGGGACGTGCAGTACGTGGCGGGGGCCGACACCATCCGCAACGGCTACCCCGGCTTCATCGCCGGGGCGACCTTCAGCCAGGCCCTCGGCTGGAAGGGCAACCGGGTGGCGAGCTGCTACGCCGCGTGCGCGTCGGGTGCCCAGGCACTGAACGTGGCCCGGGCCCAGATCCTCGCCGGGTTCTGTGATGTGGCCCTCGTGGTGGGCGCCGACACCACGCCCAAGGGGTTCTTCGCTCCTGTGGGCGGTGAACGCCAGGACGACCCGGACTGGCTGCGCTTCCGCCTCCTCGGCGCCACCAACCCCACGTACTTCGCGCTCTACGCCCGTCGGCGCATGGAGCTCTACGGGGCGACGAGCGAGGACTTCGCCCGGGTGAAGGTGAAGAACGCGCGGCACGGCCTGTCCAACCCCTACGCCCGGTACCGCAAGGAGGTGACCGTCGAGGAGGTCATGGCCTCCCCGGTGGTCGCCGATCCGCTCCGGCTCCTCGACATCTGCGCCACGAGCGACGGCGCGGCCGCCGTGGTGCTCACCAGCCTGGAGTTCGCCCGCCGGCACACCACGAGCCCGGTGCGGATCGCGGCGGTCTCGACCGTCACTCCGACCTACCCTCAGACGATCATCGAGATGCCCAACTTCGCCACCGATTCCGCCGCGGTGGTCCCGCTGCCCGAACGCCAGTTCCGCGACGCCATCGCCGCCGCGGCCTACGAGGAGGCGGGGCTCGGTCCCGAAGACCTGGATCTGGCCGAGGTGTACGACCTGTCCACCGCGCTCGAGCTCGACTGGTACGAGAACATCGGGCTCTGCAAGGAGGGGGAGGCCGAGCGGCTCCTCAACGACGGCGACACCACGATCGGCGGCCGGATCCCGGTGAACCCCAGTGGCGGCCTGGCCTGCTTCGGCGAGGCCATCCCGGCACAGGCGCTGGCCCAGGTGTGCGAGGTCACCTGGCACCTGCGCGGCGAGGCCGGCGAACGCCAGGTCGACGGTGCCCGGGTGGGGCTGACCGTGAACCAGGGCCTGTTCGGGCACGGCAGCTCGGTGATCCTCACGCGCTGACCGCCCGATGGCCTCCCGGCGAGCCGACTGGCACTGGCGAGGGTTCCTCCGCCCGGTTCACCGTGATCCGGTCTTCTGGTCCGCGGTCCTGCTCAGCGTGGTGCTGTTCCTCCCCCAGGTCCTGCTCCTGGGCTGGCAACCCGGTTCGATCGGGTGGTGGTTCCGGGTAGTGGTGCAGGGTCTGCTCACCGGCGTGGTCGTGCTGTCAGCCGTGGGCACCGGAGCCGGTATCGCTCGGGGCTGGGAACGGGGCCTGGCGCAGGCTCGACGGCACCAGGGTCGCTGACCATCAGCGCAGCGTGTACGTCGCCAGCACGAGAGCCAGGCCCAGCAGCAGCGCACCCGCGAGCAGCCACCGCAGCGCGCGCCGCTGGTGGGTGCGCAAGCGGTCCAGGGCGCGCTGCTCCTGCTTCAAGACGTCGGTGGCGCTGATCAGCCGGCCGTCCGGCAGCGCCCGGGTGTTGGCTCGGAAGTAGAGGCGCAGGTCGGGATCGGTGACCCGGTCGTAGTCCGCCTCCGTCGGTGCGGTGTCCCCGACGTGCATGCTCGCCTGCGCCCACAGCTCCGCTCGCCGCTGCCAGCACTCCCGACCGCGGGGACCGAGGAGGGACTCGATGCGCTCCCCGGTGGCCGTCACGTCGTGGTGGGAGACGATGTTCTGGAGGTTCTCGATGAGGCCGAGCTCGATGAGCTCCACGGCCTCGGGGTCACCCTCCACGAGCACCTGGTCGACCGCGGTGGCGACCGCCGGCCATTCGGCCGTCTCTCCCGCTTCGACCAGCGTGACGAGATGCTGTGAGAAGGCAACCACCCGGATGAACAGATCCGGTTCGCCGTGCTCTTCGAAGGTGCGGTTGAACGCGTGGAGGTCATCGGCCGCGAGGAACGACGGGCACGCCTCGATGAGCAGGTCCAGCGCTTGGTCGCGACGCAGCATCCGTTGCGCAGCCTAGGGCTCGCCGGAGCGCCAGGCCTCAGGGATGCTGGCTGCTGACCGACACCACCTCACCGGTCATGTACGAGGAGTAGTCGCTGGCCAGGAACACCATCACGTTGGCGACCTCCCATGGCTCCGCACCGCGGCCGAACGCTTCGCGGGCTGCGAGCTGCTCGAGCAGCTCCTCGGTCGTCACCTTGGCCAGGAACGGATGCATGGCCAGGCTGGGTGCGACCGCGTTGATCCGCACCCCGGCGTGGGCCGCTTCCAGCGCCGCGCAGCGGGTGAGGGCCATGACCCCGGCCTTGGCGGCCGCGTAGTGGGCCTGGCCCTCCTGGGCGCGCCAGCCGACCACCGAAGCGTTGTTCACGATGACCCCGCTCCCCCTCGGCATCATGTGGCGCATCGCGGCGCGGGTGGTGCGCATCGTCCCGTTGAGCGTGACGTCGAGCACCGAGAACCACTGCTCGTCGGTCATCTCGACCAGGTTGGCGGTGCCACCGAGCCCCGCGTTGTTCATCATCACGTCGACGTGACCGAGTTCGGCCACCGCCACCTCGAACAGCCGCTGCACGTCTTCCTCGACGGCCACGTTGCACACCACGGTGGGAGGGACTTCGCCGCTGACCTCTCCCAACCGCTCGGCAGCCTCCGCCAGCCGGCGCTCGTGGATGTCACTGATGAGGACCCGGGCACCCTCCTCCGCGCAACGTTTGGCGACCGCGAACCCGATGCCGGTGCCCGCGGCCGCGGTCACCACCGCCGTCTTGCCGTCGAGCAGGCCGTGCGCAGGCACGTACGGTGGGGGGGACGAGGGCATTCAGCCGATCACCTTCGGTTCAGGCGGGAGCCCGAGAGCGCGCTCGCCGATGATGTTGCGCTGGATCTGGTTGGCGCCGCCGTAGATGGTGTCGGCCCGGCTGTAGAGGAAGAGTCGCTGCGCGGCCGTCGGCTCGAAGGGGGTGCCGGCAGCGATCATGGCCTCGGGACCGAGCACGTCGACCGCCAGCTCACCGAGATCCCGGTGCAGTCGGGCCCAGTAGAGCTTGGAGATGTAGGCGGGGCCGCTGAGCTCGGGCCGGTCGGCCATGGTCAGCATGCGCAGGGTGTTGAGCCGCATGATCTCCAACCGGCTCCACATCTGCGCCAGCCGTTGGCGAACGACGGGATCGCCGGCTCGACCGTTGCGCCGGCAGGCCTCGAGGACCTCGCGGTACTCCCGCATGAACGCGAACTGCTGGCCGAGCGTCGACGCCCCCCGCTCGAAGGCGAGCAGACCCATCGCCACCTTCCAGCCGTTGTTCATCCCACCGACGACGAGATCGGCCGGAGTGGGGGTGTCGGAGAAGAAGACCTCGTTGAACTCCGAGGAGCCGGTGATCTGCACGATCGGGCGGATCTCGATGCCCGGGGCGTCCATGGGGACCAGCAGGAAGGAGATGCCCTTGTGCTTCGGGGCGTCCCGATCGGTGCGGGCCAGCACGAAGCACCAGTGCGCCCAGGTGGCGAGCGAGGTCCACACCTTCTGGCCGTTGATGACCCAGCGGTCGCCGTCGAGCTCGGCCCGGGTCTGGATGTTGGCGAGGTCCGATCCCGCGTTCGGCTCCGAGTAGCCCTGGCACCACAGCTCCTGGCCGAGGCGGATCGGCGGGAGGAAGCGTCGCTGCTGCTCGGGAGTGCCGAAGTGGATCAGCGTGGGGCCGATGAGCCCTTCCCCGATGTGCCCGAGCCGTCCCGGGCCGCCCGCCCGCGCGTATTCCTCGAAGTAGATGACCTGCTGGTGGAGCGGCAGGCCCCGGCCGCCGAATTCGGTCGGCCAGCCGACGCAGGTCCACCCGTCGGCGCCCAGCCGCTGCTCCCAGGCCAGCCGCTCTTCGAAGCAGGAGTGCTCGTCGCCGGGCCCGCCGCGTCCGCGGATCTCGGCGAACTCCCCGTGGAGCAGGTCGTCGAGGTACGAGCGCACCTCCTTGCGGAACCGCTCCTGCTCTGGGGTGAAGCTGAGGTCCATGGCAGCGCCGAGCCTACCTCTGACGACCCGTCAGATCCCAGGTGACGCACACGCAGACCCGCCCCCACTCCCCCGAAC
>NZ_DAIUCK010000109.1:0-4236 GCF_036846205.1 Rhabdothermincola sp.
CACCATATCGGGTCGCCGCTGCGGGACCCGACCCGGACCGCCGGCGGTCAGCCGGCCCCCGCGAGAAGAGAGAGAACAACGTGGTCAAGCTCCGCCTCATGCGGATGGGCAAGAAGAAGCAGCCCACCTATCGCATCGTCGCCGCCGACAGCCGTTCGCCGCGCGACGGTCGTTTCATCGAGATCGTCGGTCACTACGACCCCCGCCGGGGCGAAGGAGGCCAGGCCACCGTGGTCGTCGACAACGACAAGGCGGTGGCATGGCTGCGCAAGGGCGCGCAGCCGACCGAGACCGTCGAGAAGCTGCTGAAGGTCTCCGGCGCGTGGGCCCAGTTCAAGGGTGAGGCGCCGGCCGCGACGGACACGGCGGCCGCGTCTTGAGCGAGGACCGGGTGGTCGACGCGCCCGGCGATCTCGACGACGAGATCGACGACGACGAGATCGACGGCAACCGGTTGCCGGCCGCGACCGCCCGTGCCGTGCTCGAGTACCTGGTGCGCCAGATCGTGGACGATCCGGACGCGGTGGAGGTCGAGATCGACGAGCGGGGCCGGCGTCCGACCCTCAACGTCCACGTCGCCCAGGGGGACATGGGCCGGGTGATCGGCAAGCGGGGCCGGGTCGCGCAGTCCATCCGCACCGTGGTCCGCGCCGCCGCGGCCCGCGGCGACGGCGTCGAGGTGGAGGTCGAGTTCGTCGACTGAACGGCGACTGCTCGCGGTGGGCCGGGTCGCGAAGAGCCACGGCCTGCGCGGTGAGGTGGTGGTGACGTTGACCACCACCGAGGTGGCCCGGGTGGCGGTCGGGTCCGTGCTCAGCGCAGCCGGTCGGGAGCTGGTCGTGTCGGCCTCCCGCCCCCACCAGAGCCGCTACATCGTGAAGTTCGAGGGGGTCGACAGCCGGGAGGAGGCCGATCGCCTCCGTGGGGCGCAGCTCGAAGCGGAAGCGCTCCCGAGCGATCCCGACGACCTGTGGGTGCACGAGCTGGTCGGGGCCGAGGTGGTGGAGGTCTCCGGCACGCCGCGGGGCATGGTGGAGGCGGTGCAGGCCAATCCGGCTGCCGACCTGCTGGTGCTGGACTCCGGTGCGCTGGTCCCGCTGACGTTCGTGGTGGGCTGGCGCGAGCCGGGCCGGATCCTGGTGATCGACCCGCCGGCGGGCCTGTTCGAGCTCTGAGCCGTGTGCCTCTGATCGTCTGAAGGAGACCGGGCGTGCGAATCGACGTGCTGACCATCTTCCCCGACATGGTGGAGGACTTCGCCCGCCGGAGCCTGCTGGGCAAGGCCCGCGAGCGGGGCCTGCTCGACGTACGGGTCCACGACCTGCGCTCGGTCACCACCGACCCCCACCGGTCGGTGGACGACACGCCCTTCGGCGGGGGAGCAGGGATGGTGCTCATGCCCGGGCCGATCTTCGAGACCGTCGAGGCCGTCGAGCCCCCGAGGCCACTGCTGCTGCTCGGCCCGGGCGGCCGGCGGCTCGACCAGCAGCTGGTGCGCGAGCTGGCCTCCCTGGAGGGGTTCTCGCTGCTGTGCGGGCGCTACGAGGGAGTCGATGAGCGGGTGCGGACTCATCTGGTCGACGGTGAGGTGTCGATCGGTGACTACGTGCTCGCGGGCGGTGAGGTGGCGGCGATGGTGGTGCTGGAGGCGGTGGGGCGGCTGGTGCCCGGGGTGATGGGCAACGTGGACTCCGCCGCCGAGGAGTCCTTCGCCGACGGGCTGCTCGAGTACCCCCAGTACACCAAGCCGGCCGACTACCGGGGGATGCAGGTGCCGGCCATCCTGCGCTCGGGTGACCACGGACAGATCGCCCGCTGGCGGCGGGCCATGGCCCTGCGGCGCACGCTGTCGGACCGGCCGGATCTCATCCTGGCCCGGGGTGGGCTCACCGACGAGGAGGAGTACCTGCTGCTCGAGTTTCCCGAGGAGTGAGCCGGCAACGCTTTGTGCCCCACCCCGGGGGGTGCCTATCCTTCGGAGTCCCCCTCCCAGGAGATCCCACCATGAGAGCCACCGACCTCGTCGACATGCGGAGCCTCCGCACCGACATCCCGGACTTCGCCCCCGGTGACACGCTGAAGGTGCACGTCCGGGTGGTCGAAGGGTCCCGGGAGCGGATCCAGGTCTTCCAGGGTGCGGTCATCCGCCGCCAGGGCGAGGGCGTGCGGGAGACGTTCACCGTTCGCAAGGTGAGCTTCGGCGTGGGGGTCGAGCGCACCTTCCCCGTGCATTCGCCGATCATCGCCAAGATCGAGGTCGTCAGCCGTGGCGACGTCCGCCGGGCCAAGCTCTACTACCTGCGTGACCGCGTCGGGAAGGCGGCCAAGATCAAAGAGAAGCGCGACTGACGCTTCGACGTCGTGGCCGTCCCGCGCCCTCGCGGGACTGGGGTGAACGGTGAGCACCGAGGATCTCGAGGACTACGAGTCCGAGCTCGAGCTGCAGCTCTACCGCGAGTACAAAGACGTCGTCCCGATGTTCCGCTACGTCGTGGAGACGGAGCGCCGGTTCTACCTCGCCAACGAGGTCACCCAGCAGGTCCACGGCGAGGGGCCACGCCTGTGGGTCGAGCTGGAGCTGCGCGACGCCTGGGTGTGGGACATGTACCGCCAGAACCGCTTCGTGTCCCACGTCCACGTCACGACCTTCAAGGACGTCAACGTCGAGGAGCTGCCCCGCGAGGACCTGCCGTGAGCCGGGCCCGGCAGGCGCTGGGCGCGCACGGCGAGGCCATGGCCGCCGCGTGGTACGAGCGCCACGGCTACACGGTGCTGGCCCGCAACTGGCGCTGTCGCGACGGTGAGCTCGACCTGATCGTGTGCCGGGGCCGCACGATCGTGTTCTGCGAGGTGAAGACCCGCTCGTCCTCCACGTTCGGGGTGCCGGCGGAGGCGGTCACGTACGAGAAGCGCCGCCGCATCCGCCACCTGGCGGCGAGATGGCTGGAGGAGGAGGCGCCGCTTCGGCCCCGTGAGATCCGCTTCGACGTGGTCTCGATTCTCGCCGGTCGTCTCGAGGTCCTCGAGGGGGCGTTCTGAGGCGGCTGATCATGGCGGTCATCGGGTCTGGAGCTCCACCGGCAGGTGGGTGGTGTCGGCGAAGCGGAGCAGGCTGAACGTGTGGCCCGAGCTGATGTCAACCGGCTGCAGCGTGCTGACCGACGCATGGAACGACACGAACCGCTCCCACTCCCAGGGCACCGGCTCGATGCCGAGCAGGTAGCCGAGGGAGACCGCGTTGGTGCCTCCGTGGGCCACCACCACGATCCGCCGCTCCGGCTCGCACAGCTTCCACAGCGGCGGATGCTCGGACAGGCGCAACACCCCGGCGCCGTCGAGCATCTCCTGGAGGCCACCCGTGACCCGGGCGTGGAAGTGGCGGAAGCTCTCCCCGCCGGGGATCCCTTCCCACTGCTCCTCCAAGGGGCGGCCCCGGTTCTCGCGGAAGGCTCGCTCGACCGCTTCGCTCGGCGTGCCCTGCCAGCGACCCATCGAGATCTCCGCCAGCCAGGGCAGGGTGGTGGGCTCGAGCCCCAAGGCGTCGGCGATCGGCTCGGCGGTCTGCTGCGCTCGCCGCAACGGGGAGACCAGGAGCTGATCGGCACGCAGCCCGCGCAGCGCCCGGCCGAGCAGCCGGGCCTGCTCGATCCCCCGATCGGTGAGTGCCGGGTCATCGACCGCGAGCCCGGCCTCGTCCCAGGCGGGCTCACCGTGGCGGATGAACAGCAGCTCCACGGCGGGCAGCATACGGTCGTCCCTGCCGGGTCGGCTCCGGGCCTGGCCACCGGGGCGGGGACCGCGGCGGGATCAGCGAGCGCGACCGGGACGCCGCCGGTGCCGGGCCTCCCAGCAGCCTCGGTGCCAGTGGCGGCGAAGGTCGGGCGCCTCGACGGGCACGGCCACCAGGTGGCCGGTGCGGGCCGGGATGTCCTGGTTACAGCCGGGGCACCGGTAGCGCTTCGTGGCCTGGTAGGGCTGCACCCGCCGTACCTGTACCACCTGCCCGTCGGCGTCGACGTCCTCCCACGTGCTCACGGCCCACTCCTGCCCGGTGCTCACCCGAACAGGGCCCAGGCCATGAGGAGTGCCACCACCACCAAGGCCGCGATGACCATGGCGTAGTCGGCGCCGGAGCTGCGCCGGCCGCGGAACGGGTTGAAGCCCACGACCCCAGTATCGTGCGCGCCCGCGGGTGATCGCACCCGCCGAGCTCGCGCCGGCGGCGCGACCGTCGGC
>NZ_DAIUCK010000109.1:4246-10171 GCF_036846205.1 Rhabdothermincola sp.
GGCCGACGGTAAGGTCTGCGGCCGTGAAGGCAGCCAAGGTCCTCATCCTTGCCATCGCGCTCGTCGGTGGAGTGCTGGCGTTGAACGCCTGCGGCAACGGCGACGACGCCGCCACGCCGAGCGATCCGACGTTGGCCCGCGGCCAGCAGGTGTTCCGCCAGAACTGCGCCACCTGTCATGGCGCCAAGGGTGGGGGCGGCAACGGGCCGCGGCTCGCCGGGGTGGTCGTCAGCCGCTACCCGAACATCGAGGACCAGATCGCGGTCATCACCGAAGGCCGGGCCGGTATGCCCTCGTTCGGCCAGCAGCTCTCCGCCGAGGACATCCGGGCGGTAGCCACCTACGAACGCAGCCTCTGACTCTTTCGACTGTCAGACCCCCTCGCTAGCATCAGCGCACGCTCGATGGCCGGCGACACGGCCGTCCTTCCCACCGTCAACGCGCACGGTCCCGTCCTGGCTCCGATGCGCACCATGCGGTCGAGGAGGGCCTCATGCTCGCCACCGTCACGTCGGCCACCCTGTTGGGCGTCGACGGTCATGCCGTCTCCGTCGAGGTCCACGTCTCGAGCGGCCTGCCGTCGTTCACCGTGGTCGGCCAGCCCGACAGCTCCTGCCGCGAGGCGCGCGACCGCGTCCGGGCAGCGATCCTGTCCAGTGGGTTGTCGTGGCCGCAGCGCCGGTGCACGGTCAACCTCGCTCCCACCGGCTTGCGCAAGATCGGCGCCGGCCTCGACCTGGCGATGGCGGTCGGGGTGCTGGTCGCCACCGAGCAGTTGCCGCCGTCGGTCGCCGAGGACGTCGGCTTCGTCGGCGAGTTGGGCCTCGACGGGGCGCTCCGCAAGGTTCCCGGTGTGCTGCCCCTCGTCGACGCCGTCGAGGCGAAGGTGGTGGTCGTGCCGCCGGATGCGCGGGTGGAGGCACAGCTCGTGGGGCGGCACGAGGTTCGCATCGTCGGCAGCCTCGGTGAGCTGGTCAGCTGCCTCCGGGGCGACATCTCGTGGCCCGCGGTACCGCCGTTGGACCAGGTGCCCCCCGAGGACCTCGGCCCCGACCTGCGCGACGTCCACGGCCAGCCCGTCGCCCGGCGCGCGCTCGAGGTGGCCGCGGCGGGCGGTCATCACCTGTTGATGGTGGGGCCGCCCGGCGCGGGCAAGACCATGCTCGCGAAACGGCTGCCGGGCCTGCTGCCCGAGCTCGACGGTGCCCAGGCGCTGGAGGCCACCCGCATCCACTCCGCGGCCGGCGCGCCACTCCCTCCGGGTGGGTTGGTTCGCCGGCCCCCGTTCCGTGCCCCGCACCACGGCGCCTCGGCGGTGGCGCTCATCGGTGGCGGGTCGGGCCAGCTGCGACCCGGTGAGATCTCCCTGGCCCACGAGGGGGTGCTGTTCCTCGACGAGTTGGCGGAGTTCCCTGCCCACGTGCTCGATACGCTGCGCCAGCCGCTCGAGGAGGGCGTGGTGCGCCTCGCCCGGGCTGACTCGAAGGTGCTGCTGCCGTGCCGCTTCCAGCTCGTGGCGGCGATGAACCCGTGCCCGTGCGGCCTGCGGAGCTCGCCGGACGCCTGCCGCTGCTCGGATCTCCAGCTCGCCCGGTACTGCCGGCGGATCTCGGGCCCGCTGCTCGACCGGTTCGATCTGCGGGTCGACGTGCTGCGGCCGGACCCGCTGGAGCTGCTGAGCAGCGCGCCTTCGGAGCCCAGCCGGGCGGTGGCCGAGCGGGTGCTCGCCGCCCGCCAGCTCGCCTGGCGGCGGGGGGTGCGCGCCAACGCGGAGCTCGACCAGGCCGACCTCGATCGGTGTGCGCCGCTCTCACGAGCTGCGGCCCGCAAGCTCGAGGCTGATCTGCGGGCCGGTCGGCTCACCGGTCGCGGGCTGCAGCGAGTCCGCCGGGTGGCGCGAACGATCGCCGACCTGGCGGGCCACGGCGGTGAGCTGTCGGTGGAGCACGTCGCGGAGGCGTGCGCGTTGCGCACGGAGCCGTCGTTCCTCGTCCAGCGGCTGGCGGGCTGATGCCCGATACCACCGAGCTGCCGACCGAAGCGCACCTGCTGGCGCTGGCGTCGCTGCCGCAGATGGGTCCCGCTCGTCTGAGCGCGCTGGTCGAGGCGGTCTCGCCGGCCGAGGCGTGGCACGAGCTGTGCCGGGGTGCGGTGCCAGGGGGCGGCGTCCGGGAGCTGCTGGGTGCCCCGGGAGCGGCGGTGGTCGCGGCCTGGGCTCGCCGGGCGAGCGAGCTCGACGTGGGTGAGCTGTGGCGACATCACCTCGAGGCCGGTGTCGAGGTCTGCGGCGTGAGTTCCCCTGCCTATCCCGAGCCGTTTCGTGGCGAAGAGCACCCTCCGCCCCTGGTGGTCCTGCGCGGCGACCGCCGGGTCCTCGATGGGCCGAGAGTGGCGGTGGTCGGCACCCGCGACTGCACCCGCTACGGCCGTGACGTGGCCTTCGAGCTCGGTCGCGACCTCGCGGCTGCCGGCGTGCGGGTCGTGTCGGGGCTGGCGCTCGGGATCGACGGTGCGGCCCATACCGGGGCGCTGGAGGCCCGGGCCGCCCCACCGGTAGCGGTCGTGGGCAGCGGGCTCGACGTGGTGTACCCCCGCCGCAACCACAGCCTGTGGCGGGCGGTGGCCGACGCGGGCCTGCTGATCTCGGAGCACCCCCTCGGCACCTCGCCCGCGGCCTGGCACTTCCCCGCGCGCAACCGGTTGATCGCCGCGCTGGCCGACATCGTCGTGGTGGTCGAGTCCCACGCCCGGGGCGGCGCGCTGCACACCGCCACCGAAGCGGCCCAGCGTGGGCGGCCGGTGATGGCCGTGCCCGGCTCGGTCCGGGCCCACGCGTCCGAGGGCACGAACCGTCTCTTCGACGAAGGCGCCCACGTGTGCCTGGGCGCGGGTGACGTGCTCGCGCTGCTGGGGCTCGACACGCCCGCCCGACGGCGGGGAGAAGACCCACGCCCGGTACCGGAGCCGGCCGACGCCCGGGTCCTCGAGCAGATCGGGTGGGAGCCCGTCGCCCTCGAGCAACTCGTGTTGCGCACTGGTCTGGAGCTCGGCTCGCTCGTGCTGGCGCTCGACCGGCTGGAGGCGGCTGGATGGGTGGCCCGCCGGGCGGGCTGGTTCGAACGGGTGGCCCACGATGGCCGCTGACCGGCTCCGCCCGCTCCGTGCTCGGCCCTCCTCAGCGCGGCGGCGAGCGCCGGGTACCGTGGGCCGGGATGGCCGAGCCCGGGTGGCTGCTCGAGGAGTTCGAGGCCGCGCTCACCGCCGCGTCACCTGCCACGGTCCGCGCCTACCGGAGCGACCTCGAGGCCTTCACCGAGTGGGCGGCGCGTCTCGGTGCCAGCGGCCCGTCAGCCATCGACCGCAAGGTGCTTCGCCGGTACCTGGCCTACCTCGGCACCCGCCGCTACGCACGCCGCACCGTCGCCCGGAAGGCCTCCGCGCTGCGCCGGTACTTCGCCTGGTTGCATCGCACGGGTCACCTGAGCGCCGACCCCGCAGCGGGTCTCTCCGCCCCGGCGGGGGAGGGGCGGCTGCCCCGGGTGCTGCGCGACGAGGAGTTGAGGGCTCTCCTCGACGATCCACCAGCGTCCACGTCGAGCGACGAGCCGGCCATCCGACTGCGCGACGATGCGGTGCTCGAACTGCTCTACGGCAGCGGCCTACGGGTGGCGGAGCTCTGCGGCCTGCGGCCCGACGACCTCGACCTCCTCAACCGCACGGTGCGTGTGTGGGGCAAGGGCTCACGGCAGCGCCAGGTCCCGCTGAGCGAACCGGCCTCGGCGGCCATCGACGCCTGGCTCCGGTGCGGGCGCGACCAGCTCATCACCACCGACACGCCTGTCGACGCGGTGTTCCTCAACCGGCGTGGGCGCCGACTGACCCCGCGGGACGTGCGGCGCATCCTCGACCGCCGCGCGCTGTCGCCGACCCATCCCCATGCGTTGCGCCACACGTTCGCCACCCACCTCCTCGACGGGGGCGCCGATCTGCGAGCGGTGCAGGAGCTGCTCGGTCACGCCGACCTCGGCACCACGCAGCACTACACTCATGTGAGCAAGGAACGGCTGCGGCGCGTCGTCGAGTCGACCCACCCGCGAGCGTAGGACCGGTGGTGGAAGACCAGGCAGCAGGTCACATCGAACGGTTATGGGTCGACTACAAGGCCACGGGCGCGCGCGAGGTACGTGACGAGCTGATCGTGCACTACTCGCCGCTGGTGAAGTACGTGGCGGGCCGGGTCGCGGTGGGGCTGCCCCACAACGTGGAGCAGTCCGACCTGGTGAGCTACGGCATCTTCGGCCTGATCGACGCCATCGAGAAGTTCGACCCGGCGCGGGGCTACAAGTTCGAGACCTACGCGATCGCTCGTATCAAGGGGGCGATCCTCGACGAGCTGCGCTCGATCGACTGGGTGCCTCGCTCGGTCCGGGCCAAGGCTCGGGCCCTCGAGAAGGCGTTCGCCAAGCTCGAGAGTGAGCTGCACCGCGCTCCCACCGACGAGGAGCTCGCGGCCGAGCTGGACATGACCGACGAGCAGTTGCAGACCACGCTCTCGCAGATCTCCTTCGTCGGGCTGGTGGCGCTCGACGAGATGCTCTCGGTGGGCGGCGACCGGGGTGAGTCGCTGACGCTCGGCGACACCATCGCAGATGCGGGTGAGGGGCCGGTGCAGGCCTACGAGGTCGAGGAGATGCGCCAGATCCTCGCCGAGGCCATCAACCGCATGCCCGAGCGGGAGAAGATCGTCCTCACCCTCTACTACTACGAGGGTCTGACCCTCGCCGAGATCGGCCAGGTGCTGGGCGTCACCGAGAGCCGGGTGTGCCAGATACACACCAAAGCGGTGCTCCAGCTCCGGTCGCGGATCCTGGCCCAGGAACGCGAGCCGGCCTGAGCACGAGCCCCGACTCGGGGCCCCATCTCGCCGGCCACGCCTGAACTCGGGGTGACGCCCCCTCACGGCCCTCGGCCGCACTTCCCCCCCGGTCCCGTCTCCCCGGGGAGGTGCCCGTCCCGTGGCCCACCGTGTGCCCTGCCGCGCCCAGATCGGCGCGGCCGCCGTGTTCGTCGTCGCGCTGTCCGCCGCCATCGCGCCCGCAGGCCACGCGCTCGCCACACCACCTCGTTACCGGCCGCCTGTCGAAGCGCCGGTCGCGGATCCCTTCCGCCCTCC
This sequence comes from Rhabdothermincola sp., assembly GCF_036846205.1. NCBI lineage: Bacteria > Bacillati > Actinomycetota > Acidimicrobiia > Acidimicrobiales > Iamiaceae > Rhabdothermincola > Rhabdothermincola sp. Next base: position 9,420 of record NZ_DAIUCK010000109.1, read on the forward strand.
GGCGACCCGCTTCGGGCCGGGCAATCGGGGGATCGACTATGCCACCGAGCCGGGTACCCCGGCGCGGGCGGTCGGCGACGGCGAGGTGATCTTCGCCGGTCCGGTGGCCGGCACCTTGCACGTCACGGTGCGCCACCCCGACGGCCTGCGGTCGAGTTATTCGTTCCTCGAGGCAGTGGACGTGCGGATAGGCGACCGAGTCAGGCAGGGCGAGGTCATCGGCACCGCCGGGCCGATGCTGCACCTCGGCATCCGCGATCGCGACGGCACGTACCTGGACCCGGCCGCACTCTTCGCCGGTGCCCATCCCGTTCGGGCCCGGCTGGTCCCCGGCATCGAGGAAGGGGAGAGGCCGTTGCGGGAGCGCAGAGCCTTTCTGGAGGTGATCCTCGACCACCTGGACTCGCCCTACCGGCTGGCAGACATGATGGTCGACGTCAGCGGGCAGCGGGCCCGGCTCCTGCTCCACTATGCGGTCGAGCTGCGGGTCGAGACCCGGCTGGCCCGCATCGCCATGGGCGTGGAGCGATGGCGGCGGAGCCGTGGTGACTGCACCCCGCCCACCACGACGCCACCACGACCGGAAGGCCGGCGCATCGCCATCCTGGTGGCCGGGTTCGGCTCGACCAGCGAGGGAAGCGGCATCGACCGCACCGACACCGCGGCGCTCGGCTACGCCCCCGGCGACGTGGTCCGGTTCTCCTATCGGGGTGGGCGGATCCCCGCCGAAGGGCTTACCGACTCGCTGGCCG
>NZ_DAIUCK010000110.1:0-10096 GCF_036846205.1 Rhabdothermincola sp.
GTTCCCGACCCCCGATGCCGCCCCCCGCCATCCTTCAGCGAGCGCCAGCGCCTTGGCGTCGTTGTCGATCCACACATCGAGGCCGGTCAGCTCCGACAGGCGCTCACGCAGGGGGAACTCTCGCCACACCGGGATGTTCAGCGGTGACACCGTCACGCCCCCGGGCGCCATCGGACCACCGCAGCCCACGCCGCAGACGCGCACGTCATGACCGCTGCCCCGCCAGCCGAGGCGATCGAGCAGGGCCACCAGCGCCTCGAAGAGCTCCTCCGGGCCGGCATGCCCGGCGGTGGCCATCTGCTCACGGGACAGGATCGCTCCGTCACGGTCGACCAGCCCCACGGCGATCTTCGTGCCCCCGATGTCGATCGCGAGCGCCGCCGGTCCCGTCATCGCCGCGACGGTAGCTGCCGCCTAACCTGACATCTGAGCACGCGACCCCACAGGAGCGACGTTGGCGACACAGGAGACCGCCCGCACGGCCACCTTCGCCGAGCTGTTCGAGGCCATCTCGGCGAACATGCAACAGGCCATCCAGGGCAAGGCCGACGTGGTGGACCTGGTGCTGCTCTGCCTGGTCTCGGAGGGTCACCTGCTCATCGAGGACGTGCCCGGGGTGGGCAAGACCAGCCTGGCCAAGGCGCTGGCCCGCTCCATCGACTGCTCCTTCGGGCGAGTGCAGTTCACCCCGGACCTGCTGCCCTCCGACGTCGTCGGGGTGACCGTCTGGAACCGGTCGGACAGCCGGTTCGAGTTCCGGCCCGGCCCGATCTTCGCCTCCATCGTGCTCGGTGACGAGATCAACCGGGCCTCGCCCAAGACCCAGTCCGCGATGCTCGAAGCCATGGCCGAGGGCCAGGTCACGGTGGACAACGTCACCTACCCACTCGGTCCACCGTTCATGGTGATCGCCACCCAGAACCCGATCGAGCACGAGGGCACCTACCCGCTGCCCGAGAGCCAGCTCGACCGGTTCCTCATGCGGGTGTCGGTCGGCTATCCGAGCCGCGAAGCCGAGCTCGAGGTTCTCGACACCCACGGCGACCACAACCCGCTCGATCAGGTCGGACCGGTCGCCACCCGGCGTGACGTCGAAGCCATGATCGATGCGGTGCGCACGGTGCACGTGGCACCGAGCATCAAGGCCTACCTGGTGGAGCTGGCCAACGCGTCCCGCCGCCACCACCACCTGGCCCTCGGCATGTCACCCCGGGCCACACTCAGCCTCCAGCGGGTGGCCCGGGCCCGGGCGCTGGCGGGCGGTCGCGCGTACGTCGTCCCCGACGACGTGAAAGCCCTCGCCGAGCCCGTGCTGGCCCACCGCCTGCTGGTCACCCCGGAGGCACAGCTGCAAGGCATCAGCTCGGCCGACGCCTTGGCGGAGCTGCTGGCCCACGTCCCCGTCCCGACGAGCGGCTGAGCACCTGCCGATGCTCACCCGCCGCGGCTGGCTCACCCTGCTCGCAGCGGGGCTCAGCGCCGTCGGCGGGCGGTTGTCGGGCGCCGAGGAGCTCTACGTGCTGGCCGCGATGCTCGGGGTCCTGGTCGCGGGTGCCGCCGCCTACGCCAGGCTCACCCCGCTGGCCATCGAAGTCACCAGGGAGTTGCACCCCTCGCGGGTCCACGCCGGCTCGCCGAGCCGGGTCGAGCTCGTGGTCACCAACCGAGGCCGGAGGCGCTCGCCGCTGCTCGACCTGCACGACGCCGTATCCGGCACCCGCGGTGCGAACCTCGTCGTGCCGCCACTTCCCCCCACCGGCGCGGCACGCGCCGCCTACCGGCTCCCGACGGAGCGGCGGGGCATCCTCACCATCGGACCTTTGGAGGTCGTGCTGTCAGACCCCTTCGGGCTCACCTCGATCGCCACCCGGGCCTCCGAGGTCACCCAGCTCACCGTGTATCCCCACGTGGATCAGATCAAACCGGTGCCCCAGACCACCGGCAACGACCCGATGGCGGGCGCCGAGCACCCGAACGCGCTCGGCCGCGGCGGCGAAGACTTCTATGCGCTGCGGCCCTACGTCGTCGGCGACGACCTGCGGCGGGTGCACTGGCCATCGACCGCTCGCCACGACGAGCTCATGGTCCGCCAGGACGAGTTGCCCTGGCAGGGGCGGGCCACGGTGCTGCTCGACGTGCGGAGCGCGACCAACACCGCCGAGTCGCTCGAGCTGGTGGTGTCGGCCGCGGCCAGCATCGTCACCGCCAGCAGCGGGCGCCAGGACCTCGTGCGGCTGCTGTCCACCGACGGTAGCGATTCGGGGTTCGCCGCAGGGCATGCGCACGTGGAGTCGATGCTCGAATACCTCGCCAGTGTGGAGATGACCAACGAGGCGAACTACCGCCGGGTCCTCGACCGCCTGGCCCGCTCGTCGGGCGGCGGGGCACTGGTGGTGGTGGTCGCGCTGGCCCCACCCGAGGACCTCGACCGCCTCACCCGCCTCCGCGGTCGCTTCGGCTCCGTCACCATCGTGAGCTTCGAACCGTCATCGTGGGGTGGCACCGAGCCGGACAGCCACCCGGCGCTGCTCCCCCGATCCGGCAGCACCCTCGTCCGGGTCAGCGCGGACCAGTCCTTCGCCGAGGCCTGGAACCGCGCCGTGCGCGCCCGGCGTCAGGAGCCAGGTCGGTGGCGTGCCACCGAGCGCGGCCACGCCGACGAGGATCCGGACCGATGGGCTCCTCACGAACGGATCCTACGGTGAGTGCCCCGACCAGCCGCCCGGCCCACCTGCCGCTCGCGGAGCTCGCGCTCGCCGGGGTCACCCTGGCAGTGATCTTCGGCTTCGCTCGCCTGTTCCAGGGCTGGTCGTTCTTCTGGCCGCTCGTGGCCGTGGGCGCGTACGCGCACCTCGCCACGATGACCTTGCGCCGCCGGGGTGCGGGAGTCGCGACCTCGGCTGTCGTGTCGCTCGCCGGGTTCCTCCTCCTCGCCGGAGCGATCTGGTTCGCCGAGACCACGACCTTCCTGCTTCCCACCAGCCGCACGATGGAGGTGGTGTCAGCAGAGTTGGGTGAATCCTGGGCCGCCTTCCAGCAGCTCACCGCCCCGGTGCCCGGACGCAGCGGCTTCCTGCTGGCGTGCGGCCTGGCCATCTTCGTAGCCGTGTTCCTCGCGGACTGGGCTGCGTTCCGGCTGTGGTCCCCCATCGAGGCGATCGTGCCGGCGACCACCCTCTTCGTGTTCGGGGCGCTGCTCGGCGCCGATCAGCAGCGGACCACCAGCGCCGTCGCGTTCGGCCTCGCCGTGCTGCTGTTCGTGCTGGCCCACCGGGTCGCCCGGCTCGAGCGGCGCCCGGGCTGGCTCACCAGCGACGATGACCGCGGCAGCCGGTGGCTCCTGCGCTCGGGCGGGGCCCTGGTCGCGGCCGCGGTGCTGGCCGGAGTGGTGATCGGGCCGCGCCTGCCCGGGGCGACCGCCCCGGCGCTCATCGACTGGCGGGCGGGCGACGGCGGGCCGTCGTCCCGAGTCACCGTCAGCCCCCTGGTCGACATCCGCCAGCGGCTGGTCGACCAGCGTGACCTCGTCGTGTTCGCCGTCGAAGCGGATCGCAAGGCCTACTGGCGACTGACATCCCTCGACACGTTCGACGGCCAGATCTGGCGCTCAGGGGGCCGCTACCGCGAAGCGAGCGGTGCCCTGCCGGCACAGCTCCCGGCGGAGGTGACCTCCGCCCCGGTGCGGCAGCGGTTCTCCATCCTCGGTTTGTCGGCGCTCTGGCTACCCGCCGCCTACCAGCCGGTGGCCGTCGACGCCGAGGCCCGCGTGCGCTACCAACCGGACTCGGCCACCCTCATCGTCGACACCGCCTATCCCAGCTCGGACGATCTCCGCTACGAGGTGGTCTCGGAGATCCCCGAGCCCACCCCGGAGCAGCTCGACCGGCCCGCTGAGCCGATCCCGGCGGAGCTCGCGGGGTACCTCGAGCTACCCAGCGGGTTCAGCCGGAAGGCGCAGCGACTCGCCAGAGAGGCAGTCGCCACGGCCGGTGCGACCACGCCCTACCAACAGGCGATGGCCCTGCAGGCGTTCTTCCGTGACGAGGGCGTCTTCGCCACCGACGACCACCGGTTCGTCTACGACCTCTCCCCCGCACCGGGCCACGGCGACGACGCGATCGACGCGTTCCTCGACAGCGGCCGGGGCTACTGCGAGCAGTTCGCAGGCACCTACGCCGCCATGGCCCGCTCCATCGGTCTACCGGCGCGCGTCGCGGTGGGGTTCACCTGGGGCGAGCAGGATCCGTCGAACCCGAACCTCTACCTCGTCCGGGGCCGCTTCGCCCACGCCTGGCCCGAGGTGTGGCTCGGCGAGCAGGTGGGGTGGGTCGCCTTCGAGCCGACCCCGGGCCGGGGAGCGCCGGGGATGGGCTATGCCGGGATCCGGCCGGCGCAAGCGGACGGCGAGAGCCCCGAGCCCACCACCTCCACGACCACGCCCGTCGCCACCACCGACCCGACCATCCCGCAGGTGAGCCAGCCTGACGAGCGGCTCTCACCCGAGGACCTGGCGGCCCTCCAGCAGCCGGGCTCCACCGACTCACCGAGCCCCTCCAGCCCGTCGCCGTGGACCGAGCCTCTCGCCTACGCCAGGCACCACCCCGCTCGGGCCGCGCTGGCCCTGGCCACCCTCACCGGGCTGTACGCCATCGGCATGGCCGGCACGGCTGCCCTCCGTCGGCGGAGGAGGCTGGCCGCGGCTCGCGACCCCAATGCGAGGGTGCGACTGGCATGGCGGGACCTCAGCGTGCAGCTGCGCCGCCTGGGCATCGTCCGCCGACCGACGGAGACCTCGAACGAGTTCGCGACCCGCGCTGCCGCGGCGCTGCCCGAACATGCCACCGCGATCATCGCGTTGGCTGCGGACGCGGATGCCGCCACCTTCTCCACCCTCGCCCTCGATCAGTCGCGCCCCGAGCGCGCCGAGCTGCTCGTGGCGAACCTTGCCCGTACGGTCTCCCGGCGCTTGCCCCGGCATCGGGCCGTGCTCGACCGGCTCGACCCGCGGCTCGCACTGCGTTCCTGAGGGAGGCCGTGGTCAGTCGTCGCGGCGGAAGCGATCGCGCATGCGCTGGTTCGCATTACCGAACGCGTCACGCAGGCCGGCCGCGCGCATCGACTGGGTGATCTGTTGCAAGCCGGCTTTCCCCATGCGCCGGGCGTTGCGTTCGATGGCCAGCGCGCACAGCAGCATCACGACGAACCCGGCGAACGCCAGCAGGAAATGGGTCGCCAGCGTGAGCACCAGCATCAACGTGCCCGCCACGAAGCCGAGCACCGCCCACTTCAGGTTCCGAGCGGCGTGGGTGTAGACCGTGGTGTCCGCGATGTCGCGGGCCAGAGCGGGATCGCTCTCGTAGAGCTGCTGCTCGATCTCGCTGAGGATCCGCTGCTCGTCCTCGGAAAGCGGCACCGCTTCCACCCCCCTTCCATGCTCAGACCGGGGCTCCGGTGTCGGGCAATCTTCCCACAGGTTCCGGGTGGCCTCAACGCGGACCCCCCCCCGTCACCTGTCCGTGCCGCAGGCGGCGTTCGCGCTGCTACCGCCCGCTGTGGATGTAGTCGTGGAGGGCTCGGGCTTCCGTCTGCAGCTCGTCGACCCGCCGGCTGACCACGTCGCCGATGCTCACGATCCCCACCAGCTCACCCCCCTCCACCACCGGCAGATGACGGAACCGCCGTTCGGTCATGACGGCCATGAGCGAGTCGATGGTGTCATCGAGCCGGCAGGTGTGAACCCCGCTCGTCATGAGCGACGACACAGGCTGCTCAAGCGAAGCAGGCCCCTCCTCGGCCACCCCCCGGACGATGTCCCGCTCGGAGAGGATGCCCCGGATCGTCCGGCCATCGTCGGACACCACCAGGGCGCCGATGCCGTGGCGGGACAGCTCCCGGGCTGCCTCCCTGACGGGCGCCCCGCTCGGGATGGTGGCCACCCAGCGACCCTTGCGGTGCAGGATGTTGCGGACCAGCATGCGAGTCACCCCCCGTGCTCGCCGGACCTCTCAGCTCCAGTGTGCCAGCTCTGTCCAGAACCCGCTCAGGTCATCGCGGGGCCGGAGATCACCGTCTCGTGACCATCAGCGAGCGGGGATCGGTTCCGCGTACCTGATACCCGAAGGTGCGGGTGTCCGCCCAGCGCTCCTCGATCCACGCCCCGAGCGGTTCCACCACCCACCGGTGCCCGCCCCGGAGCCGCTCGCCGCACGCGAGCGGGTCCACGAAGCAGGCATCCACCACGATCCCGTCGGGGTCGTCCACCCGGAGCTCACCCTCATACTCCGCGGCGAGCCACGCTTCCACCCGGAGCCGCCAACCGAGGCCGGGCGCTTCAGCGTCCACCGCGTAGCGAGGCCCCACCCACCGGGTTACCGAGAGGCCGGTCTCCTCCTCTACCTCCCGAGTCAGGCCGGCCAGCAGCTCTTCACCTTCGTCGATCACCCCGCCGGGGGGTGTCCAGTCGAGCCATCCGTTGCGGCGCCGGTTGCACACCAGCAACAGCCCCCCGGGGCCCTCGATCAGCGCGCCACCGACCAGCCACTCACGCACGGCCTGCATTGTGCCCGCTCGAGCCCCCGACGCACCCGAGGCCGTGCTCAGTCCTTGCCTGGTGGTAAGGCGATCGCCTCCACGTCGACGTCGATGACGATATCGGTGGCAGGCCGGGCCGGGGCCGTCGCGGCATCGGGCATGTTCGGTTGCGGGGGCGGCGCGACCACGCTCTTGTAGTCGACGCCGGGAGGACCCATCGCCAGCTTGTCGAGGTCGATGTCCGGCAGGTCTTTGCCGCCGGGCGCCCCGCAGGGCGCGACCTGCTCGATGTCGGCGGGGAAGCTGGTGAGGTAGTCGTTGTCGGCGAAGCAGTTCCCCTGGACCCCCTGGCTGGAGTCGGCGAGCCAGAGCACCAGGTCACCGATACCGGTCGCCCCCCGGGCGATGTTCCCCACCACACGGTTGCCGATGGCCTCGAACGGCGGCAGCCCGGGGTCACGGAAGGGCCACAGGATCACCGCGATGTTGCCCCGCAGGTTCCCTTCGACCCGGTTCTTGGTGACCAGGTTCTCCACGCCGCCCGTGACGATGATGCCGGTGCCCGATGCCAGCCGGTAGGTGTCGTTGTTGATCGGCACCTCCGGGTTGTTGTTGTCGTGGACGTAGTTGCCGGCGATCACCATGTGGCCCTGCGGAGCGAGCTTCTCGCTGTCCTGGCTGTTCGGCACGATGCCGATCATGTTGTTCCGCCACTCGGAGTTGATCAGGTACAGATTGGTGCTGGAGTTGGTGCCGGAGTAGCCGAGCATGTTGTTCTCGGCCAGCACGTCACGGATGATCGCGTCGCAGGGGTTGCACTGCCCGATGTAGAAGGCGGAGTCCGGGTGCCCGGACCCGTAGGAGTGCTCGATGATCCCGAGCCGGGCGTTGAACGCGTAGATCCCGTAGTCGCCGTTGTTGTACGCGGTGACGTAGCTGGCCCGGTACCCCGTGAGCACATAGTCGCTGTCGTAGTCGCCGGTGAAGAACAAGCCGTTGCCAGTGTTGTTGCGGACGGTGAGGTTCTCGACCGCCACACCGTCGGCGAACACTTTGATCCCGTTGTCGCGGGTGAACTCACCGTCGATGATCACCTCGTTGCGGTCCAGGCCGCGGATCACGATGTCCTCGGTCTGCACCACCACCCCTTCGTGATAAACGCCCGGTGAGATGAGCACCAGGTCGCCGGGCTGCGCGGCGTCCACCGCGGCCTGGATCGTGGGATGGTCCTGGGGCACCCGCAGCACCGCTCCGCTGGCCGCCGGCTCGGAGGTACCGGTGCTCCCTCCGGTCGAGCTCGACGAGCAGCCCAGCGCCAGCAGCGCCACGGCCAACACGGCCGCCAACCTCGACAGATGCGTCCTGTCCCTCATTGCTCCCCACCCCCGTGTCGTGCGTGGGGACACTACAGGCCTTCGTCCCCCACCACGATGACCCCCCGCTGGCCGCGGGTCGCCGTGCCGTGGATCGAGCAGTAGTACCGGTAGACACCTGGTACCGAGAAGGTGCGGCTGGCGCTGGCTTTCGGATCGAGCGACCCGGTCGGAACCGGTTCGAAGCGACCCTCCTCTGCGGGCATGACGTTGTGGGTGTTCTGGCCGGTGTTGGTCCAGGTCACGGTCGAGCCGGGATCGATACGCACGGCGCGAGGTTCGAAGACGTTGTCGGCGACCTCGACGGTCACGTCCGCCGCGCCCCGGCGATCGAGGGCGCGGTCCACGGCCAGATCGCCCCCGAGCGGGTCCGCGGTCCCTGCGCTGCCCTGCTCGCTCGCATCGGCGCCGCAACCCGCGAGGACGGCGGCCGCGACGAGGACCACGAGCAGGTGACGGAACCGCCGGAGCACGGGCGGATCGTACCGGGGTTAGGGCTGCTGGTCGGAGTTCTCGATGGTCTGCGCCTCGCCGAGGCGCACTTCGCCCGGCTTCAGGTCCCCGACAGGGCCCTCCTGGACCAGCCACGTGGTGGTGGTCGTGGCATCCGGCAGGATGGCCTCAGGCGAGGTGGCCGTGGCGGGCTGCCGGGGCCCCTGGCGGACCGATCCGTCGGGGCCGCGCTCGGCGACCTGCGGCACGCCGAGGTTGACCGCCCCGGGTGGCAGTTGATCGACCGGGATACCTTCCCCGATCACCACCACCGGCTGCTCCTCGGACAGCGGGGCCGGCTCTGCGGCCGGGCCGACCTCCACGGTGGGATCGCTCGGGGGATCGCTGGCGACGGCTCGAACCACGAGGAGGCCGCCGGCGGCTGTGGCGGCCAACGCCACGCCGATCGCTGGGAGGAGCAGGCGCGAACGGAGACCTCGGGCCCGCTCGCGGACCGCGCCGTCGGCATCGACCATCAGGTCGTGCAGGCGCCGCTCGACCTCGGGTCGAGCCAACTCGAGCGCCCGCGAGAGCACCGCGATGTCGGCGTCCCGCAGGACGAGCGGGGTCCCGGGCACCGCGTGGCGTAGCGTGTAGACGAGCGAGAGGTAGGTGGCGAGCACCTCGTCGGCGGTCGGCGCCTCACCGGCCAGCGTTCGCACCTGGCCTCCCGCCGCGAGCTGGTGGTCGGACAGATCCACGACGAGCTCGCCCCTCGGCGGGACGAGCTTCGCCTCGTCGATGCCGTAGGCCCGCAGCACCGCACTGACCTCCGCCTCGGTGAGAGCCCGCTCGCCTGCTTCCACCCGTGCGAGCTCGCTCGGGCTGAACCGGGAGCGCTCCGCCACGTCGGCGAGCGTCAGCGCGCGCTGCTGTCGGGTCGCACGGAGCAACGCGCCGAGGCGCTCGGGCGGGATGACGGAGAGCGTCGAGGCGGTCACGGCCCCAGTATGAGCCACGGCAGCCGTCCACGGAAGCCTCCGGCCACGGGACCTTCGTCAAATCCTCGGCCGCCCATATACGCTTCGTGCCCTTCAGACCGCGGAGGGTGCATTTCGCCGCCGGAGGAGCCTGGCCAGCGGCCGGAGCACGCGGTCCCGCAGCGCCCACCACGTCACCAACAGCAAAGCCTCGAACACGATCCGCGAGGACATCTTCGAGGTGCCACGCTGGCGGTCACCGAAGGTGATCGGAACCTCCACGATACGCCCGCCGTTGCGCATGACCTGGTAGGCCATCTCGATCTGGAAGCCGTACCCGTCGGCCTTGATCGAGTCCAGGTCGATCCGGGCCAGGGCATCGGCCCCGTAGGCACGGAACCCCGCCGTCGAGTCGCGCACCGGCATCCCGAGCACGATCGAGGCGTACCGGTTACCCCCCTGGGAGATGAAGCGTCGGGACCACGTCCAGCCCGGAACCTGGCCACCGGGGACGTACCGGGAGCCGATGGCGAGGTCGGCTCCGTCGCGGACCGTGTGGATCAGCGCCGGGAGCATCGCCGGGTCGTGCTGGAGGTCGGAGTCCATCTCGACCATCACCCCGTAGCCGTGCTCCAACCCGTGCCGGAACCCGGCCCGGTACGCGGAGCCGAGCCCCTGCTTGCCCGCCCGCCGCATGACGGACACCCCTCCCTGCTCCGCGCCCCCCGCCTCGGCCAGATCAGCAGTACCGTCGGGGCTCCCGTCGTCGACCACCAGCAC
>NZ_DAIUCK010000111.1:0-9753 GCF_036846205.1 Rhabdothermincola sp.
CCCCAGGCCCCTGCAGACGGGGGTGGCGGGCCGGTGGTCGCACCCTGACCGTAGTCGGGCACCCACTGGCCGGAGCGAGCGGGGCTCGACGGCTGTGCCCAACCCGGCCGGGTGGGATCCGCGGCGTCAGGCGTCCCGGCCCCCGGGGCTGGCGGTGTCGGGGTCGCGCCTGGTGCCGGAGCGCCGGGGGCGTCCTGGTCAGGTTCGCGATCGGGGTCTCGTGGCCACCAGCTGTCGGGCCGTTCCTGCTCGGTCATGTGACCCGCCAGGCTACCGGCGGGGCGGGGTGCGGGTGGCCACCCGCTCGCCGGCGAGCAGGAGCAGCCCGAGCAGCGCCACCGCTGGGACGGCCACGACCAGCACCTCGACCCACGACGGTCGGACCGGACGAGTGGCGAGCAGCGCCAGTGCAGCGAGCGCCATGAACAGCCCGTTGCGAGCCACGGCCAACCACGACAGCGGCCGGGCGATCACATCACCGAAGCAGTTGCAGGGCGCAGCGACACCGGCCCGCAGGCGGCGGACCAGGAAGGTGGTGAAGAACACCAGCAGCACCAGCGCGATCAGGCCGCCGGCGGCGGGCACCACCAGCAGCAGGACCACCGTCGCCAGCTCCGGGAGCGGGAGGAGCCGCCCGGTGGCCGGCGCGTTCGGCACCCCGAGCGCTTCGAACGATCCGACCGTGGACTCGGGGTCGCGCAGTTTGGCCACCGCGGCCAGGGCGAAGAACGCGGCGAGGGTGACGGCCGCCGTGTAGCCGATCCCGTCGAGGGTCATCGGCCCATGATGGCAGGGCCGGCCCTGCCATCAGGCGGTGGTGACCCGGCGGGCCGCGCCGGCGGTGATGCGCGCCACCCGCTCCCGGGGCACGATGTGCCACAGGTGCTCGATCGCCGACTCCCAGCCGTCGAGCAGGTCCTGACCCCGGCGCGAGCCGGTGAGCCACACGTGGCGTTCCACCAGCCAGCGCAGCTCCTCCACATCGTCGTGGTCGGGGCGGAGCACCTCCACCAGGTCCTGGTTGACCCGGGTCATCACCCGCTCGGGCATCGGGTCCCACACGAACGCCTCGCCCCCGGTCATCCCCGCGCCGAGGTTGTAGCCGATGCGGCCCAGCACCACCACCGTCCCGCCGGTCATGTACTCGCAGCAGTGGTCGCCGACCGCCTCGACCACCGCCAGCGCGCCCGAGTTGCGCACCGCGAACCGCTCGCCCGCGGCCCCCGCCACGAACAGCTCGCCGCCGGTCGCACCGTACAGGCAGGTGTTGCCGGCCAGGACGGTGGAGGACCCGGTCTGGCGCCGCTCCATCACCAGCGAGTCGTTGGCCGGCGGGCGGATCACGATCCGGCCGCCGGCCATGCCCTTGCCTACGTAGTCGTTGGCCGCGCCGAGCAGGTCGAGCTCCACCCCGTGGGTGAGGAACGCGCCGAAGCTCTGGCCGGCGGTGCCCTCGAAGTGCACGTGCGCGGTGCCCCGCGGCGGCAGGGAGCCGAACTCGAGGGCGATGGCTCCGGACAGGGCGGTGCCCACGGCCCGGTCCGCGTTGGTGATCGGGTAGGAGAGCGACACCTCGTCGCCGTCCCACACACCGCGGAACGCGTCCGCCAGCAGGCGATCGCCGAGCTCCGAGCGGGGATCCTGCAGCGCCACCCGCTCCACGAAACGTCTCGGCTCGTCCGGGTGCTCGGGTGGGGCCAGTATCCGGGTGAGGTCGATCGCGTCGGCCCGGGGATCACCAGTGGTGCGCTGCCGCAGCAGCTCGACCCGGCCGATCACCTCGTCGAGCGATCGGGCGCCGAGGCGCGCCAGGTGGCGGCGGACGTCCTCGGCGACGAAGAGCAGGTAGGCGGCGACCCCCTCCGGGGTGCCGCTGAAGTTGGCTCGTAGATGCGGGCGCTGCGTGGCCACGCCGGGCTTGCACGTGTCCCGGTGACAGGCCCGGAGCATGATGCAGCCCTCGGCGATCATCACCGCGGTGCCGAAGGAGTACTCGTCCGCGCCGAGCAGCGCGGCGATCACCACCTGCCGGCCGGTCTTGAAGCCGCCGTCGACCCGGACCCGGGCCCGGGAGCGCAGGCCATTGTCCACCAGGGCCCGCTGGGTGTCCGCCAGGCCGATCTCCCAGGGCATCCCGGCGTGCTTGATCGACGAGAGCGGGCTGGCGCCGGTGCCCCCGTTCGCGCCGGAGATGTGCACGACGTCGGCCAGCGCTTTCACCACCCCTGCCGCGATGGTCCCCACCCCGTCCTCAGCCACCAGCTTCACGGAGACCTCCGCCGCGTTCACCTGCTTGAGGTCGTAGATGAGCTGGGCGAGGTCCTCGATGGAGTAGATGTCGTGGTGCGGTGGCGGGGAGATGAGGCCCACGCCGGGCTGCGTGTAGCGCAGGCGGGCGATCTCCGGGGACACCTTGTGGCCGGGGAGCTGCCCGCCCTCGCCGGGCTTGGAGCCCTGCGCGATCTTGATCTGCACCTCGTCGGCGAAGGCCAGGTACTCGGGGGTGACCCCGAACCGCCCGGAGGCCACCTGCTTGATGCGGGAGTTCTTGTCCAGCCGGCCGAGGCCGCGGGTGCGGTAGCGCTCGGGGTCCTCACCGCCCTCACCGCAGTTCGAGCGGGCGCCGAGCAGGTTCATGGCCTGCGCCAGGGTTTCGTGCGCCTCCTTGGACAGCGCGCCATGTGACATGGCCCCCGTCGAGAACCGCCGCACGATCGCGGAGGCCGGCTCGACCTCCTCGAGGGGGACGGGATCACCCAGTGGGACCGCCTCGAGCAGGTCGTGCAGCTCGATGGGAGCCCGCTCGTCCACCAGGCGGGCGAACTGCTCGTACAGGCCGTCGTCTTCGCCCCGGATGGCCCGCTGCAGCAGGTGGGCAGCGGCCATGTCGGCCACCAGCGGATCGGCCTCGAGGAGGGGAGGGGTCTCCTGCACCAGGGTGAGGTCATTGAGGGCCTGCACCACCTCCTTGGAGTGGGCGTGCGGCTCACCCCCCTTGCGGACCCGGAAGAACCCGGGGGAGTCCAGCTCCACCTGTTCGGTGCCGTAGGCCTTAGCGTGCAGGGCCAGCACATCGCGGCCCAGCTCCTCCCAGCCGATGCCGCCCACGATCGAGGGCGTGCCCCGGAAGCACACCTCCACCACCTCCGGGCCGAGTCCGAGAACCTCGAAGATCTGCGCGCCCCGGTAGGAGTCGACGGTGCTGATCCCCATCTTGGAGAGGATCTTCAGGACCCCGGCCTCCAGGGCTGCCCGCAGGCGGTCCTGGGCCTCGGAGCCGACCAGGGACTCACTCTCGTCCGCGTCGGCCTCGGCGGCCACGGTGGCCAGCGCCAGGCGCGGGCAGACCGCGTCCGCGCCGTAGCCGATCAACGCCGCCACCGAGTGAACATCGCGGGCGTCGTCCGCGATCACCACGATGCTGGTGTCAGCTCGGCGGCGCTCTTCGACCAGGCGGTGCTGCACCGCTCCGCACGCCAGCAGGGAGGGGACCGGCGCCCGCTCGGGACCGACGCGGTCCTGGTCGATGATGAGGATTCCCGCTCCGTCGGCGACCGCTCGGGCCGCCCGGTCGGCGAGTGCCCGTACGGCGGCCTCCAAGCCGGCCGGCCCGTCGGCGGCGGCGAAGGTGGCGTCGAGCACCGCGGTGGTGAACGGGTTGCGCTCAGGGTCGTGCAGCCAGTCGATGGCGGAAGGGAACAGGAAGAACGAGTCGAGCGCGAGCAGGCGGGCACGCTCGGGGCGCTCCTCGAGCAGGGGCCCCCGGGGTCCGAGCAGGGCTCGCAGGCTCATGACCAGCCGCTCCCGGAGGGGGTCGATGGGTGGGTTGGTCACCTGCGCGAAGCGCTGCCGCAGGTAGTGGTGGACGGGCCGTGGCCGGCCGGCGATGGGGGGCAGCGGCGAGTCGTCGCCCATGGCGAAGGTCGGCTCGTGGCCTTCGTGGGCCATGGGCTTGAGCACCATGGCCAGCTCTTCCTTGTTGTAGCCGTGGGCTGCCTGGCGGCGGAGCAGGTCGGGCAGTGGGTCCACCATCGGAGCGCCTGCCCGGACCCGTCGGAACCCCTCCGCCGCCCACTGCGCGTACGGCGCGTTGCGGGCCAGGACGTGCTTGAGGGCGTGGTTGCGCACCACCCCGTGCTCGGGAGTCACGAACAGCATGTGCCCCGGCCCCAGTCGGCCGCGCTCCACGCTGCCCCGCCCGCTCAGGTCGACCGCGCCGACCTCTGAGGCGCACACCACCAGCCCGTCCTCGCAGATCTCGTAGCGCAGCGGTCGTAGGCCGTTGCGGTCGAGCAGTGCCCCGACGCCTTCGCCGTCGGTGAAGATCACGCCCGCGGGGCCGTCCCAGGGCTCCATCAGCGCCGAGTGGTACTCGTAGAAGCCGCGGACCTCGGGGTCGAGGTCCCGGGTCTCCTCCCACGCCTCGGGCACCAGCATGGCCATGGCGTGGCAGATGTGGCGGCCGCCTCGCAGCAGTAACTCGGCGGCCTCGTCGAGCTTGGCGGAGTCCGAGCCTCGCGGGTCCAGCACCGGGATGAACAGTTCCTCGTCGCCCAGCCCCGCCTGGTCGGTGCCGAGCCGGCCCCGGCCACGCATCCGCATCTCGTTGCCCTGGAGGGTGTTGATCTCGCCGTTGTGGCAGAGCAGGCGGAACGGCTGCGCCCGCTCCCAGGTGGGCAGGGTGTTGGTGGAGAATCGTTGGTGGAACACGACGAACGGCGACGTATACCGCTCGTCGTGCAGGTCCAGGTAGAAGTCGGCCAGGTGGTCCGCGGCGACCAGGCCCTTGTAGACGATCGTGCGGAACGAGCACGACACCGCGTACACGTCGTCGACGGCCCGCTCGATCCGGCGGCGGAAGCGGTAGGCCCGGCGCTCGAGGTCCGCGGGGTCCTCGCCCGTCCCGCCAGCCGCGCCGTCCCGGGGGGCGCGCTCGACGATCGCCTGGAGGATCTCGGGCCGGGTGGCTCGGGCCATCGCGCCGAGCACCGAGTCGTCGGTGGGTGGGGTCCGCCACTCGACGATTACCAGGCCCTCGTCCCGTGCCGCCTGCTCGACCGCCCGCTGCGGCGGCTCACCGCGGCAGAACAGCACCAGCACCCCTCGGCCCTCGCCGAACAGGGCCGGGGGGATGGCGGTGAGCACCCCGGTGCCGTCCGAGGTGAGCGCGTCGGCAGCGACCGCGCCCCGGTGCTTCACGTGGGCCAGGCCCGACAGGCCGGCCTCGACGATCGATCGGTCGGTTCGCCCTCGGGCATCGGCTACGAAGCCGATGCCGCAGACATCGAGCTCTCGCATGGGTTCACGTCCTTCGCGCGCGACCAGTGGGAGTGTGCGTGCCGGACGATCGGGGGTGCGTCCGTCGCAGCTGCGTCGGCGTCGATGCCGGTATGGCTGCGGTGCCGTGCCTCGCTGCACTGGCGGAACGCGGCGCCGTTGCCCGTGAGCCCCGATGGTGGCCCGCTCGACTGTACCGCTCTCCCCGCCAGGTCGTCGCTCGGCTTTCCGGCTCATCACCTCGGCGTCGGCCCCCAGCTATCGTCGGCGCGAGAGGAGGGAGTGCCATGGCACAGGTTTCGCCGTTCCGCGTGGGTGCGGTGCTCGTCGCCGTCGGGCTGTCGGTCGGGTGCGGGTCGTCGTCGACGAGCGGGCCGAACCGCAGCGAGATCATCCAGGAGCTGCAGGACGCCGGACTGAGCAAGCCGCTCGCGGAGTGCGTCTACGACGAGGCGAACGACCGGCTGGATTTCGGGAAGCTCGAGCGGGAGGGGCCCGACAGCTTCCAGGGTGACGAGCAGCAGGTCTTCGCCGAGGTGGCCGCCAAGTGTCTCAACGCCACCGCCTCCGGTAGCTGATCGATCGGCTCCGGCGGGCTGACCCCCGTCGCCGGCCACGGGCGGCCCTGGCCACGGCCGGGCTCGTCAGCCCAGGTCGGGCCAGGCCGGGCGGCGGCGGCGTTTGGGGCCGCGCTCACCGAGGGCCCACGCCCGCCGCCACGCCCCCACCGCAGGGCCTTGCAGCGACGGGGTGGTGCCGGCGTGCGCCCGGCGGCGGGCCTGCCACCAGTCGGTGGTGGCCTCGTCGGCCAGCTCGGCCACGGCGCGTTCGATACGGGTCGCGAAGGCTCGGGAGTCCTCGTCCTCGTCGGGCCGCAGCGGCCACCCGAAGGTGACCTGCGTGGGGGAGGGACGGGGGATGGACGAGCCCTTGCGGAGAATGCGCCCGGTGCCCTCGACGTGCACCGGCACCACCGGCACCTCGCACCGCAACGACAGGTACGCAGCCCCGCCGCGGAACGCCTGACCCCACCCGTCGGGGCTGCGGCCTCCTTCGGGGAAGATGAGCATGCTCCACCCGTCATTGATGAGCTCGGCGGCCTGCTGGGCCGAGGTGCGGCTGACCTTCGTGCGCTCGATGGGGATGGCGCCGATGACCAGCGCGGAGAGCGCGCTGGTGAGTTGGTTGCCGAAGAAGTAGTCGGCCGCAGCGCCGATGAACAGGTGATGCCGCCACGGCTCGGGAATCACCGACAGCAGCAGCGGGGTGTCGACGTGGCTGTGGTGGTTGGCCGCGAACACCACCGGGCCCTCGAGCGAGCCGAGCCGGTCGATGCCGCGCACCTGCGGCCGGGCGAGGGCCTCCATCGCCGGGCGCACCACGCCTTCGACGAGCAGCACCCGCGCCGCCCGGGCCGGGTAGGAGCGGGCCCACTCGGTGTCGTAGTTGGCGCCGACCTTGCTCTCGCGCCTGGGCGGTTCGACCCCGACCGGCACGCTCGCCGGGGCGAGGGGGAACGGGAGCTTGCGCACCAGCGCCGAGGCGCTCGGCCGTGCCAGGCGGGCCACCGCACCGGCGTTGACCGGGAGCCGCTTGGCGAGCTTGCCTCTGCTGACCGGCATCGACCTGAGCCCCGTGACCGGGCGCGACCGCTCGGCGCTCGCCATGTCAGCTCACGTCCGCCATCAGGATCGGCGGGTTGTGGACGTGGGTGATGGTGGCGTCGCGGCCCACCACGTCGCTGGCCATCTCCAGCGCGTCCTGCATGGTCGACGCGGGCCGGAAGCCGAGCCGGCGTACCGCTCTCGGATCGCCCCCGACGACGATCACCTGTCCCAGGTGCGCCAGCGCGTGGCTGCCCCAGTACCACATGTAGAACGGGTGCACCCCGTGGTAGGCGTACGACGTGCGGTACAGGTGCCGGTACCACTCGTCTTCCGCGTACTGCTTCTCGTAGCGGGACTCGATCTCGGCCGGGTCGGTGGTTTCGGCCAGCACCTGCTCGAAGAAATCGATGTAGCTCGGGTGGTGCACCGGGTGGAACTCCCACGGGGTCGGGTGACTCATGATGAGCACGCCGCCCTCGCGCACCAGCGGCCGCCCCCGGTAGAGGTTGAAGAAGTACCCGAGCCCCAGGCACATGACCAGGATCGGGTTCATGATGGAGTTCACGTTGTAGGGGCAGATGTAGGGCAGGCCCATGGTGAGGATGTCGGTCTGACCCTCGACCGCCACCAGGTGCTGCCGGTACACGTTCTCGGTGGTGACCGCGTGCACCGCTTCGACCTCACCCGCCTGAACGGAGGTCATGGCGTGTGGAGCGCGCCAGGAGTGGAAGATCTGGCGCCGGGTGCGCGCCGGTAGCCGCTCGAGGCTCTTCTGCATGGCGAGGAACGTGAAGCGGTCGCGGGCGTTCCACTCCCATTCCCGCTTCTGCAGCACGCTCATCGGCCCGTCGGTGCCGAACACGTCGTTGTTGATCGTCGTCTCGATCTGGAAGATCTTCACGCCCGCGTCGCGGAGCACCTTGCCCATCCGCCAGTTCGACGAGTGCAGCTCGCTGCGATGCTGATCCATGAAGGATCGGCTGTGTCGGAGGGTCCGGACGTTGTGGTGGTGACGCAGGCTGCGGTAGCTGGCGAGACCGGTGGCGGTGCTCTTCCAGCCGCCGTCCATCGAGACGATGTTGATGTTCACGTACACCAGCAGGTCGCTCTCCGCCGCCCGCTTGTTGATCTCGACCTCTTCACCTTTGTCAGTGGTGCCCAGGTAGGCGAGGTTGTCGGGGTCCTCCGCGTCGTGGTTGGTGAGCAGGCCGTGCGGAGCGAACGCGTCGTAGACCCGGTCACCCACCGCGTGGCGCAGCTCGGCTTCGGTCATGCGGCGGTGCAGGGCCAGTGCCGCGATGAGTGCCACGTCGTCGACCCCGGCGGCCGCGGCCATGTCGAGGACCTGCTCGATGATCCGCTGGCGGATGTCGGGGCGGCGCATCGGTGGCAGCGGCAGGGAGACGTCGTCGAAGGCGATGGTGAGCTTCATCCCCGGCCTGAGCAGGGCGGGCAGCGGAGGCGAATCGCCGAGCGGGTTGAGCAGCGCGTGGCGGATGGCCGCGTCGGGGTGCTCGATCGGCTCCAGCGGCTCGGCCGGGTAGATGACCCGGGTTCTCCCCGGCGGGAGCTTCTCCAAGCGGAACCCCTCGCCGTGGTGGAACAGGATCGGCGGGGTGTTGCGGTCGACCTCGAGGACGAAGCCAGGTCTGGTCATAGCCGCGTGCGCTCCTTCTCGTTGCGGAGGTCGAAAGCGATCTTCACCGCGCCACGGCGGCCGGCTGACGCCGCGTGGGCGATGGCGTCCTGGTAGCGGGCCAGGGGATAGGTGGCGCTCACCAGCCGCCCCAGGTCGGCCGCTTGCACCAGCTCGAACGCGAGGTCGAAGGTGCGGCGCCGCTCGCCCGACGGCAGCTCCTCGGTGCCGTACGCGTACGCGCCGGCGAGCACGATCTCCCGTTGCCACAGCCCGGTGAGATCGACGTGCACGTGGCCCGGCATGCCCACCAGGGTCACCCGCCCCTTCGGGCGCACCGCGGCGAGCGCATCGGCGAGGCTCGTGGCGGAGCCGACGCAGTCGATGACGTGGTCGGCGCCGCCGGTCAAGCGGGTGATCCGCCCGTCGCCGAGGGCCATGGTGCCGGTGAGGCGGCGCACGGCGCGCAGCACCTCGTCGGGCTCGGCCAGCAGGTCAGCGCCGAGAGCCCGGGCCAGTTCGCGCTGGGTGGGGTGCTTGGCCACGGCCAGGATCGGGCCGGCCAGGGTGAAGTGGCGCACCGCGGCGGTGACCAGCAGGCCGAGGGTCCCCGCGCCGAGCACCACCACCGACTCGCCTTCCCGGATGCCCGCGGTGAGCGCGGCGTGCACCGCGCACGCGGTGGGCTCCACCATCACCGCGGCCTCGTCGCTCATCGTGCCCGGCACCGGGTGCAGCTGGCTCGGGTGGGCCACCATCAACGTCGACCAGCCGCCGCCAGTGTCATGGCAGAACCCACTCTGCAGACCGGGGGCCAGCGCACCGAACGCGATGTGCTCGCAGTTGCCGAGCTCCCCGCGACCGCACGCCGGGCACGGCGGGTCGATGCCCCGGGTGACGCAGCCCAGCACCGGCTCGACCACCACCCGGTCCGAACCGTCGGTGCCGGTGCGGTCGGCCACCACCTCGTGTCCCGGCACGAATGGGAAGGACACGATCGGCTCGAAGTAGCGGGACGCGTGGCCGTCGATGGTCGACAGATCGCTGCCGCAGATGCCGGCCAGGCGCGGGCGGATCACCACCCAGTCCGGGCCGGGCAGCTCCGGTGGGTCGAGGTCCCGCAGGCGCAGCGGTCCGATCTTGGCGCCGGCGCCGGGAGTGAGACGTCCTGCCGCGGCCGCGGCCGCGTAGCGGGCCGGGCGGGCTTCGAACTGCAGCGCCTTCACCGGCGCC
>NZ_DAIUCK010000112.1:0-9294 GCF_036846205.1 Rhabdothermincola sp.
CCCCACACCCAACCCCCCGTAGGGCACCGGCCAGGTCGGTACCACCAGGCCCGACGCGCCGAACACCGGGTACCAGGCCTCGTATGCCGCCCGCGACCGCACCTCGCGGATGGCACGCGGACCACCTGCGGCCGCCTCCCGCCACGCGGCGGGCACGTGCTCGGCCACCCAGGCCCGCACGATCGCCACCGCCTCGTCGACCTCGGTCTCCGGGGTGATCGGCACCCGGTCGGTCGCGTCGATCACCTCCACCTCACCGCCCACTGAACCGGGGTGGGCGCTTCTCCCGGAACGCCCGCAGACCCTCTCGGAAATCCTCGGAGCGCGACGAGAGCTCCAAGCCGAACGCCTCGGCGCGGAGTTGCTGCTCCAGCGACGCGTCGTACCCCGCGTGGAGGAGCCACTTGGTCAGCCCCAGGGCCACCGTGGGGCCGGCGGCGAGCTCCTCGGCGAGCCGGTCGGCCGTGTCTGCCACCTCTGCATCGGGAACCGCGGCGTGGACCAGCCCCCACTCGACGGCCTCGCGACCGTCGAGCCGGCGGCCGAGGAGCAACAGCTCGCGGGCCCGCACCAATCCCACCAGCCGTGGTAGCAGCCAGGTGGCCCCGCTGTCCGGGGTGAAACCACGGGTCAGGAACGGCTCCCACAGGGTGGCGTCCTCGGCCACGATCGTGAAGTCGGCGGCCAACGCGAGCTGGCAGCCGATGCCGGCCGCCCACCCTCGCACCGCGCACACGATCGGTGTCTGCACGGTGAGCATCAACGGGATCAGCCGGTGGGCGAGCGAGGGCACCCGCCGCTGGACGCTGCCCACCCGAGGTCTGCCCTCGCTCTCGGCGTTGCGGGCCACGATGTCCGCCCCACCACAGAAGTGCCCGCCCTCACCGGCCAGCACGATCGCCCGCACCTGCTCATCACGACCGGCGAGATCGATGTTCTCGACGAGCGCAACCATCATCCCGTCGTCGATCGCGTTGCGCTTCTCCGGCCGATCGAGCACCAGTCGCAGGACCGGGCCTTCGAGCGACACCTGAAGACCCTCCACCGACTCGTAGACACTCACCGGTCGAACCTCGCAACGATCGCCTCCAGGACTCCGGCGAGGTCACTCGAGCTCCCCGGTGGATCGGGCAGGCGCACCGGGCCGTGCTCACGGCTCGGCAGCAGGATCGTGGCCCGACCAGGGGTGGTCAACTCCCCACGCTGGTTCTCGGCCCGCAGCTCGACGTCGACCGCGGGCCGATCGCCATCGGCGAGATACCGGCGGGTGACGGTCCCCCGCAGCCACTGGGTGTCGCCCACGTAGTTGAAGCGCCGGAACTCGCACTCCAGCCGGGCCAGCCAAGCGTCGTCGCCCATCCAGTCGGTGCAGAGGTGGATGAGCCAGGTCTCGCGCATCCGGCCGTAGTCGAAGGTGGTGGGATTGCCGGCGCGCTGGGCGAACGCCGGATCCCAGTGGACCCGTTGCATCACGTCGGGGACGTTCAGCTCGTCGCGGTGATAGAAGCGCGGGATCCGGGCCCGGTTGCGCGCCCCCAGACGGAGGGGCTTGATCCCGTAGAGGCCCATCCCCATCCCCACGTGCCAGCAGACCATGTCGGTGACCGTCAGCGGCCCCTTGACCATCGGACCGAGCTCGTCGCCCTCGGCCACGTCCTCCCACCAGCGAGGCTCACCGCCTCGGGGCCGCTCGCTGGCGTACTGGGCCTCGATCTCGGCGATCTGCTCGTCGGTGTAGGGCACCAGCGCCACGTCGTCGTACTTCTTGCGCTCCCGGGCCTTGCGGCGCTCGGTGCGGATCATCAGGCGGTACTGGCCGGCGAGCAGGGTGCCTTCGTCGTCCCGGAATACCTGAGCGGTCCACTCGTGCACCGCCCGGCCCGCGAACTCACTCGGCTTGTCGAGCACCCCGACCAGCGCGTTGCGGCGCCACACCCGATGGTCGGGGCGCAGCGGCGCCCACCACTCGCGCACGCTGGCGGCGTAGAACGCGTGCACGCCCCGCAGCGGGTCGCCCCTCATCAGGTCGCGCTGGGCAGCCGGCACCTCGGTGACCTCATCCTCGCCGATGAGGGTGTCGCCCCCGACCAGCACCGGGGAGGCGATCAGCCCACCCCACCGGGTCGAGGCGGCATAGACCGGGTCGGTGTAGAGCGGGTTGTCGTCGCCGTACGCCTCGGCCACGTGGCGGAACGCGTCCTCGCCCGGGCGGCGGTAGTGCGGCGGCACCGGATGCGGCTCCGGCACGCCGATACGAGCCCGGAGCCGCTTGATCGCCTCGTCGGTGATCACACCCGTAGGCGCGGTGGCGGCCCGACCCTCCCCAGTCATGCGCGCCCCAGTCATGCGCGAGCCAGCATCGCGCTTTGTGAACGGTGGTTCAAACAACAGGACGCTCGTTCGCGGCCGCCACGTTCGGTACTGTCGCCACGACGAACACTGCCCATCAGGCGAGCTCGTGGTGCCGCAACCCCTCGGAGACCGCCGCGCACCGCCAGCACGCACCGGCGAGAACAGGCCGTCAGGAACAGGAGGCGAGGGATCGACGTGGCTGACCGGACTGCCGAGCAAGGTGGGGACCAGACCGACCTGCCGCCGTCGGTGCCACTGGTGCTCGAACGGGCTGCGGCCCGTTTCGCCGGCCGGGAGGCACTCGTCGACGGTGACCTGCGACTGACCTTCGAGGGCCTGCTGGAGCAGGCCGACCAAGCGGCCCGGGCCCTCCTGGCCTCGGGGATCCAGCCCGGCGAACGGGTGGCGATCTGGGCACCGAACCGAGCTGAGTGGGCGATCGCCGCGCTCGGCACCTACCGGGCGGGCGGGGTCGTGGTGCCCCTCAACACCCGATTCAAAGGGCACGAGGCCGCCTACATCCTGCAGCGCTCAGGAGCACGCCTGCTGTTCACCGTGACCGACTTCCTCGACACCGA
This sequence comes from Rhabdothermincola sp., assembly GCF_036846205.1. NCBI lineage: Bacteria > Bacillati > Actinomycetota > Acidimicrobiia > Acidimicrobiales > Iamiaceae > Rhabdothermincola > Rhabdothermincola sp. The sequence goes on from NZ_DAIUCK010000112.1 coordinate 2,931, forward strand.
CTACGTTGAGCTGCTCCGAGACCACGAGCTGCCGGCGCTGGGCGAGACCATCGTGATGGGAGGCGCGGTGCCGGGCGGCTGCAGCGGCTGGCAGAGCTTCCTCGGTCGCGGCGAGGCCATCGACCGGTCCCAGGTCGCCGAGCGGGTCCGGGCTCTCGGCAGCGACGACGTGTGCGACATCCTGTTCACCTCCGGCACGACCGGTCGGCCCAAGGGCGCCATGCTCACCCACGGGGCGTCGATCCGGGCCTACGACAGCTGGGCCAGCGTGGTCGGGCTCCGGGAGGGCGACCGCTACCTGATCGTCAACCCGTTCTTCCACGCGTTCGGGCTGAAGGCTGGCATCCTGGCCTGCCTACTCAAAGGAGCGACGATCATCCCCCACCCGGTGTTCGACGTGCCCTCGCTGATGCGCCGGGTGGCGCAGGAGCGGGTCACCATGCTCCCGGGACCGCCGGCGATCTACCAGACCATCCTCGACCATCCGGATCTGGCCTCCTACGACCTGTCGACCCTGCGCCTGGCGGTGACCGGCGCCGCGACCGTGCCCGTGGAGATGATCCGGCGCATGCGCGACGAGCTCACCTTCACCACCATCGTCACCGGCTACGGGCTGACCGAAGCCACCGGCATCGCCACCATGTGCCGCCACGATGACGACCCCGAGACCATCGCTCACACCGCGGGGCGGCCGATCCCCGGCGTCGAGGTGAAGCTCGTCGACGAGCGCGGCCGGTCCGTGCCCATAGGCGAGCCCGGCGAGGTCCTGGTGCGCGGCTACAACGTGATGAAGGGCTACCTCGATGATCCCGAGGCCACCGCCGCCGCGATCGACCCCGACGGGTGGCTGCGCACCGGCGACATCGGGGTGCTCGATGAGCAGGGCAACCTGCGGATCACCGACCGGCTCAAGGACATGTTCATCGTCGGGGGGTTCAACGCCTATCCCGCCGAGATCGAGAACATCATGATGGAGCATCCGTCCGTCGCCCAGGTGGCGGTGGTCGGCGTGCCCGACCACCGCCTCGGCGAAGTCGGCAAGGCGTTCGTGATCCCGCGTCCGGGCGCCGAGATCGACCCCGACGCCCTGATCGGGTGGTGCCGGGAGCGGATGGCCAACTTCAAGGTCCCGCGATCGGTGGAGGTGGTGGAGGCCTTTCCGCTCAACGCCAGCGGCAAGGTCCTCAAGTACGAGCTGCGGGACCGGTCCGGTTGAGCACCGACCCCGCGCCGCCGCCCGCGCTGCCCGTTCGCCGGGTCCGGTTCGAATACCCGGACGACCTCGACCCAGCCTGGAACCGACGGCTGCCGGAGTTCGCGTTCGGAGCCAACAGCGTCTCGCTGCTCATGCCCTACGCCGAGCCCTACTTCATCCGCTCGATCCGCGCCGCGCTCCCCCAGCTCGACCAGCGGCTCCGACCCCAGGTGGAGTCGTTCCTGCGCCAGGAGTCGGGCCACTACCGCCAGCACCGCCGCTTCAACGACCTCGTCGCCAGCCGCTACCGCGGCATCACCCGCCTGGAACGCTGGATCGAGCGATCCTACGGCTGGCTGGGGCGCACGCGCAGCGTCCGGTTCAACGTCGCGTTCGCCGCGGCGAGCGAGACCATCGCCTTCGCGCTCGCCCGCTGGTCCGAAGCCCATCTCGACGAGTTCTTCGACGAAGGCGACTCGATCGCCACCACGCTGTTCCTCTGGCACCTCGCCGAGGAGGTGGAGCACAAGAACGTGGCCTACGACGTGTTCGAGGCGATCGACGGGTCACGGGTGCGCTACTCGCTCGCGATGCTCACCACCTTCACCCTGCTGGCGTGGTTCGCCACCCTCGGCACCCTCCTCATGGTCCTCGGCTCGGGTCGGGCGCTCAAGCCGGTGACCTACGTCCGGTTGCTGCGCTGGTCGGTGAGTCTGGCGTTCGCGGTGCTACCGGTGATGGCAGCCTCGGCGCTACCCGCTCACCATCCCCGGGACTTCGCGGACCCGGTGTTCCTGCCGATGTGGCTGAAGCAGTACGACCCGGCGACGGGGACGATGCCGCTCTGGCGCGCACCCGCCTCCGTCCGTCGGGGGCTCATCTTCGGGCCATGATGAGACCATGACGACCACGGCCCCCGACCCCTTTGCTCCCGCCCGGCTCGGCCCCGTCTCCCTGCGGAACCGGGTGATCAAGGCGGCGACGTTCGAAGGCGCGACCCCCGATCACGTGGTCAGCGACCGGCTGATCGAGTTCCACCGCGCGGTGGCGCGAGGCGGCGTGGGCATGACCACGATCGCCTACTGCGCGGTGTCACCGGAAGGGTGCGGCACGCCCAACGAGATCATCCTCGACGAGGTGGCCGTGCCCGGGCTGGCCCGACTGGTCGAGGAGATGCACGCCGAGGGCGCCGCCGTTTCGGTCCAGATCGGCCACGCGGGCGCAGTGGCCGCGGCCACCGGCCACCGGGGGCTGTCGCCGTCGCGGATCTTCAGTCCCCTGGCCATGCGGTTCACCCGCGCCGTGACCCCCGACGACATCGGTCGCATCACCCACGACTTCGCCGACGCAGCCCGCCGCGTCGCCACCGCGGGCGCGGACGCGGTGGAGCTGCACTTCGGACACGGCTACCTGATCAGCGAGTTCTTCAGCCCCAGGCTCAACAAGCGCACCGACGAGTGGGGTGGCTCCCTCGAGAACCGCAGCCGCTTCGCCCGCCAGGTCGCAGCGGCGGTCCGAGAGGCGGTGGGCGACCGCCTGGCCGTCATCGCCAAGCTCAACATGGCCGACGGCGTGCCCGGTGGCCTCTGGCTCGACGAGAGCGTCGAGATCGCCCGCCTGCTGGAGGGCGACGGCAGCCTCGACGCGCTCGAGCTCACCGCCGGAAGCTCGTTGCAGAACCCGATGTACCTCTTCCGCGGTGAGGCGCCCATCCACGAGATGGCCCGGGTGTTCCCCCAGCCGATCCGCACCGGCTTCAAGCTGTTCGGGCGCCGGTTCCTGCCCACCTACCCGTACGAGGAGGCTTACCTGCTTCCCTACGCCCGCCAGTTCCGGGCCGCGTTGTCGATGCCGCTCATCCTGCTCGGGGGCATCAACCGCCGCGACACCATCGAGCACGCGATGCGGGAAGGGTTCGACTTCGTGGCCATGGGCAGGGCACTGCTGCGCCAGCCGGACCTCGTCAACCGGCTCCGGGACGGCACCACCGACGAGGGCCTCTGCATCCATTGCAACAAGTGCATGCCCACCATCTACCGCGGCACCCGCTGCGTGCTGGTGCCCACTCCACCGTGGGCGACGACCTGACCTGCGCTCCTCCACGACACGGCGGTTGATCGCGCTGGATCCCGATCGGCTCGTCCACCACACTCGTCGGAATGACCACCGCAGGCGGCGATCGAGCCGACGGCACAGACGGCGAAGGCCTGCTCGCAGCACACCTCGAGCGCATCCGCCAAGCCCCGGCCGACCACGGCACCGTCGAGCTGCTGGTGCGCCGTCCGGCAGTCGACGAGCGCGAAGTCCTCGACGAGGCTCAGCTTGACGTCGCCTCGGGCCTGGTGGGCGACTCGTGGTCGACCCGCACCAGCACGCGCCGACCCGAGGGCCCCGACCCGGACCGACAGCTCACGCTGGTGAGCGCCCGGGTGATGGAGCTGTTGGCGGGCCCACGGGACCGCTGGCCCGAAGCAGGCGATCAGCTCTACGTGGACCTCGACCTGAGCGAGGCCAACCTCCCCCCCGGCAGCAGGCTCGCCATCGGTGACGCCCTCATCGAGATCACTGCCCAACCACATCGGGGCTGCGCGAAGTTCAGCCGCCGCTTCGGCCCCGACGCCGTCCGACTCGTCAACTCGCCCATCGGGTGCGAGCTCCGCCTGCGGGGGGTCAATGCCCGCGTCGTGCGCGGTGGCGCGATCCGCCGGGGCGACACCATCTCCAAGGCCTGACCGGCCCGCTCCAGGACCTGACCAGCCGGGCCACCGCCCGTCGAGCGCCTGGCCCTTCGTCATAGGATCCGGTCCGCTCGACGAAGGAGACCCTTGTGAGCCACCAACCGTTCGCCGGCACCGTCGCCCTGGTCACCGGCGCTGCTCGCCCTCGGGGCATCGGACGGGCCACCGCCCGTCGCCTGGCGGAGCTGGGGGCGTCGGTCGCGTGCCTCGACCTGGCCCGGCCCTACGACGAGGCCCCCGCGCACCGAACCGCCACCGCGGACGATCTCGACGCGGTGGTGGGCGAGATCGAATCCCTCGGCCGGCGGGCGGTCGCGGTGCGCGCCGACGTGTCGGACCCCGAGCAGGTCGAAGCCGCGGTGGCCGCGGCGACGGAGGCCCTCGGCACCATCACCGCGGTGGCCAACGTGGCCGGTGGGAGCGGGCCCGGCTTCGGGCTCGGCCCGCTGGTGAGCCTGCCTCACCACGAGTTCCGACACGTGCTGGACGTGAACCTCGTGGGCACGTGGCTGGTGTCGAAGGCCTGCGCGAGCCGCATGATCGACGCGGGGGTCCAGGGCAGGATCTGCAACGTGTCCAGCCAGGCGGGCAAGCGAGCCTTCCCCCTGCTGGGCGCGTACTGCGCGGCGAAGGCCGGCGTGATCCTGCTCACCCAGTGCCTGGCGCTCGAGCTCGGTCCGTCCGGTATCGCCGTCAACGCGGTGTGCCCCGGCACGGTCGACACGGATCTCATCAACCCCGGCGGACTGTTCGAGTCACTGCTCGGCGGGCCCGCGGGGCTCGAGGCCTATCTCGAACGGGAGATCCCCCTCCGGCGGCTGCAGCGCGCGGAGGAGATCGCCGCCGCGATCTGCTGGCTGCTCTCGGAGGAGGCTGCGGCTATCACCGGTGAAGCGGTCAACACCAGCGCGGGCCAGACGATGGTCTGAGGGCCGGTGGTCTGGGGGCCACGGCGGGCCGGCCGGCGAGCCCGGACCAGCATTTCAGCTCTCCTCCATATCAGTATTAGGCTACCCTAACATGACAGTCGCCACCCGGGAACGGTGCCGAGCCACGCCCACTCCCTTCGCCGCGAACCTCGGCCGCCACGGTGGTCGCCTCGCGTTGGTCACCTCGGAGGGCCAGACCCTCACGTACGCCGAGTTGAGCCACCGCAGCCAGGCGCTCGTCGACCGCCTCGGCCCCGTTCGTCGGCTGGTGCTGCTCGAAGCCGGCAACAACCTCGACTCAATCGTCGCCTACCTCGCTTGCCTTGCCGCCGATCACCCGGTGATCGTCACCCCGGCCGGCTCGCCATTCACCGAGCGCCTGGTCGCGCACTACGACCCCGATGTGGTGCTGTCAGCGGGCCAGGAAGGTTGGTGGGTCGACGAACGGCGAGAGGGAACCCGCCACGAGCTGCACCCCGAGCTCGCGCTGGTCCTCAGCACCTCCGGCTCGACCGGGTCACCGAAGCTCGTCCGACTGTCTCAGGTGAACCTGCAGTCCAACGCCGTGGCCATCGCCGACTACCTGGAGCTGACCGAACGTGACCGTGCGGCCACGACGTTGCCGATGGCCTACTGCTACGGCCTCTCGGTTATCAACAGCCACCTCAGCCGGGGAGCCAGCCTGCTCGTGACCGGTCTCTCGGTGGTGGATACCTGCTTCTGGGACGCGTTCCACCGGGAGCAGGCCACGAGCTTCGCCGGGGTGCCCCACACCTTCGATCTGCTGGACCGGGTCCGTTTCGAGGAGCTCGATCTCCCGCACCTGCGCTACGTCACCCAGGCCGGCGGACGCCTGTCGCCTGAGCGGGTGAGGTGGTATGCGCAGCTCGGTCGCCGACGGGGGTGGGACTTCTACGTCATGTACGGCCAGACCGAGGCCACGGCCCGCATCGCCTACCTCCCACCCCACCTCGCGGCCAGCCATCCGGGCTCGATCGGCGTCCCCGTCCCGGGTGGATCGCTGGAGATCGAACCGGTCGAAGGGCTCCCCGCCGGCGAGGGCGAGCTGGTCTACCGAGGGCCGAACGTGATGCTCGGCTACGCCGAGTCACCGAGCGACCTGGCGCTCGGCCGAACCGTCGAGGTGCTCCGCACCGGCGATCTGGGCCGGCGCAACCCGCAGGGGCTCTACGAGATCACCGGGCGGGCACGGCGGTTCGTGAAGCCCTTCGGCCTGCGGGTCGATCTCGACCGGGTCGAGCAGGTGCTCGGCGAACACGGTCACCCTGCCCTGTGCACTGGTGACGATCAGCGGCTGCTGGTGGCGATCGCCGGCTCCGATCCGGACGCCGCCGCGACCGCCGAACAGCTCGTGGCCGCCTTCTTCCGCCTGCCTCCTGCCGCGGTGCAGGTGCGGCTGGTCGGCGAACTGCCCCGGCTGGCCAACGGCAAGCCTGACTACGCCACCGTGGCCTCCTGGTTTCCTCCCGCCCCCTCCGGAC
>NZ_DAIUCK010000113.1:0-9255 GCF_036846205.1 Rhabdothermincola sp.
CCCCCCCAGCGCCCAGCCCAGGCACCGGAGCTCGACCCTCGGGCCCTGTCCATCGAGCCGGCGACCGAGCGCGAGGACACCGAGGAGCAGCAGGCCCAGCGGGTACGAACCGTGACTGTTGGTCCACACCCAGAAGACCCCCACCAACCACCCCGGAGCCAGGCGCCCGTCCGCGGCCAGATAGGTGAGCGCCAGCAGCACCAGAGCCCACAGAGCCGGCCGGGGCTGCCAGGCGGCGAGGCCCACCAGCATCACCATGAGGGTCACCGCAAGGCGCGGCACGAGCGTCCTCGCCGGCCTGGTGAGCACCCACACCAGCCCGACCAGGCTCCCGGTGACCACACCGGCCACGAATCTGATCCCCCCTGCCCCGAACCAGGACTCGGCCAGACCGTAGACCGCGGAGACCAGCCAGCTCTGCACGACCCACGGTTCGCCGGCCGCGGTGAACGAGTAGGGGTCGGTCCGCGGAAACCGGCCCTCAACGATCAGGCGCCCGGTGGCGATGTGGGTGAACAGGCTGTTGTCGGTCAGCGGACGCAGCCCGTACCAGTAGCCGGCAAACGCCAGCCAGGCACCGATCACCGCGCTGGTGGTTGGTTGGACGAGCCGGCGGCCGACAGCCGCCGGCGTGCCGGTGACGGCCTCGGCGGGGGCGGCCATGCCGGCCGCCTCAGAACGCTTCGCGGATGTTGATGATCGCGGGACCGAGCACGATGACGAACAGGGCCGGGAAGATGCAGAACACCATCGGGATGAGCATCTTGACCGGAGCCTTCTGGGCTCGCTCCTGGGCGAGCTGGCGGCGCTTCACCCGCATCTCTTCGGCCTGTGCCCGCAGCACCCGACCGATCGAAACCCCGAAGGTGTCGGCCTGCAGGATGGCCAGCACGAACGATCGGACCTCGGGCACATTCGTGCGAGCCTCGAGCGCTCGCATGGCATCGGCCCTCGAGGCACCGGCCCGGGTCTCCCCGAGCATCCGGGCAAACTCCTCCGACAGCGGCCCCGGCACGGCGACGATCACCCGATCCAGTGCCTGCTCGAAGCCGAGACCGGCCTCGACGCTGATGGTGAGCAGGTCCAGGATGTCCGGCAGGGTCACCTGGAGCTGATGCTGGCGAGCCTCCACCTTGCGGCTCAGGGATGCGTCCGGCCCCGCGAGCAGGGCGAATCCCAACAAGAGGAACGCCGCGAACTGGGTCATGCCCTCGAGCCGCAACGGGTTCCAGATGTACGCGAAGATGAACACCAGAGGCACAAGGGCGACCGTCACCACCCGGATGGCCAGGAAGCGGTCGACCGCATCCGCGCTTCCTTGACCCGCGTAGATGAACTTCTTGCGCACCCCGTCGACGTAGCCGACCGGGGTGAACCGGCGACCGAGGCTCGTCAGCCCCCCGAGGATGGGCATGAGCGCCCGTTCGGTGATGGGGGCCAAGAGTTCCTGATCGCGGACGTTCTCGACCTCGTAGCCCTCGAGTTGGCGCAACGACGACCGAACGACGGCCTTCTCGTTCACCTGCGAGAGCAGGGTGTACACGATCAGCGCGATCGCTCCGCCGAGCAGCAGTCCTCCGAGAATGAGCATGTGTGCCTCGTCAGATCTCGATGTCGATGATCTTCTTCATCCACGCGAACCCGATCACCATGGAGACGATCGCGCCGCCGAGCAGGACGTTGCCGAGCCCGGTGTTGAACAGCCTCGAGATGTACTCCGGGTTCAGCACGTACATGGCCAGCGCGAGACCGATGGGCAGGATGGCGAGCACCATCGCCGACACCCGACCCTCGGCCGTCAAGGCAGCCACATCTCGACGCAGCCGCTCGCGTGCAGTCATCGTCTCCGCCACCGTCAAGAGGAGCTCGGAAAGGTTGCCACCCACCTCCCGCTGGATCCGGATGGCCATGACCGCCCACGAGAAGTCATTGCTGTCCATCCGCTCGGCAGTCCCCTCGAGTGCTTCTTCGAGCGGTCGACCGAGCCTGGCCTCGGTCACCACCCGGCGCAGCTCGGTGCCCATCGGGTCCTCGACCTCCTGCGAGACGGCCTCCACGCCCTGCATGAGGGAGTAGCCGGCCTTGAGAGTGCCCGACAGCAGCTGGAGGGTGTCAGGGAGCTGGCTCATGAACTTCTTCTTGCGCAGACCGGCCATGATGCGCACCGCGGCGATCGGGATGATCGCCGCCAGGGCCCCCAGGATCAGCCCGCCTACCAGCGAGCCGAACCACGCCAGGCCGAGCACCGTCACCACTACCACGAGCGCCACGTAGAAGAAGAGGGCCTCGCCTGCCCGCAAAGGCAGGTTCGCCCGCTCGAGGGCGTTCTCCGTGGTTGCGAGCAGGCCGCGGTCCGCTGCCACCTGCTCGGTGATCTCCACCGCCCGCTGCACCAGCGGAGTGCGGACGAAGCTGTCGTTCTCGGCATCGTCCTCGCCCATCGGCTCGGCATACGGGCGCAGCACTGCCGAGAGCCCATCGTCCTTCACGACGACCAGCGTCAAGCCGTACGCCAAGCCGCCGACCGCCACCAAGGCAAGGACGATCCCGATTGCCAGCCCCAGACCACCCTGCAGGAAGGCGATGCCCCCGGACGATTCGGTGACTGCCGGCTGCAGTGCCGGCTTCCCGACCGTCAAGGCACCGATGACGGTATCGACGGCGGTGCTCGTGCCGCCGACCTCCAGGGTCAGCTCGGCGACGTTGCCGACCGGGACCTCGGAGCGGTAGCGGGCCAGGTACTGCTGCTGGGAGATCATCTCGCCGACGCTGCCGACCAGCTCCCCCATCTGTGGCCCTTCATCGGTGGCCAGCACCGTCCCACCGAACCGGTCCACGATCGCCCGGATCGGCCCGTCGTTGAGCCGTGGGTTGGTGAACTCGGCGGCGAAGACCATCGCGTTGCTGTTGCCGATCGCCCCCCTGGCGGCAGCGTCCTCCCCTGCGGGCCCGACGTTGTCACCTTGCGCGGTCATCACGACGATGTTCGCTTGGCCCTTCTTCTCGGCCAGGTCGTCGCCCGCCAGTCGGAGCGCCTTCCACAGTGCCGTCTTCCTGCTTGCGGCCTCGGTCCGAGCGGGGCCCACCCGGTCGATCGCCGAGAGCAGCCGCGCCTCGTCCGCCGTGAAGCCCTGCAGGTTGGTGGCCGTGTCGCTCATCGTGTAGATCGCGAAGCGCATCGACTGCTTCTGGCCCCCGGCACGGTTCCGGACCCACTGCTTGGCTGCGTCCTTGGCCGCGACCAATGCACCCGACGTGTCCATCGGCTCCGAGGTGTCGAACAGCAATGCCACGTCGATGGGTGTCGAGTCGGGCAACGGCGCGACGCTGACATCGACCCGCTGCCCGTTTTCCTTCAGGGTGGCTGCACCCACCTCACCGCGGTCGCCGGTGTAGAGGAACTGGAGGCGGGATTGCGCAGGGTCGACGGTGTCGGCCTCACGCACCACGAGCAGCGATCTGGTCTGCGCGCCGGCGGTAGCGACAGAAAGAGCCGAGACCACGACCAGCGCCAGCAGGGCGCCTGCTCCGAGGGTACGGCGGGCCCGCACTACCGGCTCACCGCCTTGCGAGCGAAGCCCTCCGGCTGGAAGACCTCCTGGCCGAGGCGGATACCGAGGTCGGCGAGCTTCTCGGTGAACTTCGGCCGGACCCCGGTCGCCTTGAGATGCCCCTTGAACCGGCCGTGCTCATCGACCCCCATGCCGTAGTCGAAGAGGAAGACGTCCTGGAGCGTGATCACATCGCCCTCCATGCCCTGCACCTCGGAGATGTGGGTGATCCGCCGGGTACCGTCACGGAGCCGGGTGAGCTGCACGATCAGGTCGATCGCGGACGCCATCTGCTCCCTGATCGCCCGCACGGGCAGGTCGAAACCGGCCATGAGCACGAGGGTCTCGAGGCGGGCGAGCGTGTCTCGGGGGCTGTTGGCGTGCACCGTGGTCAACGAACCGTCGTGGCCGGTGTTCATCGCCTGGAGCATGTCGAGTGCCTCACCCGAGCGGCACTCCCCTACCACGATGCGGTCGGGACGCATACGGAGGCAGTTCTTCACCAGGTCACGGATGGTGATCTCGCCCCGGCCCTCGATGTTCGGAGGCCGGGCTTCGAGGCTGAGGACGTGTTCCTGATGGAGCTGCAGCTCCTTGGCATCCTCGACGGTGACGATGCGCTCGTCGGCCGGGATGAACGACGAGAGCACGTTGAGGGTCGTGGTCTTCCCGGTGCCGGTCCCACCCGAGACGATGATGTTGAGCCGGCCGACCACACAGGCCTGCAGGAAGCGCGCTGCGTGGGCGTTGAGCGTGCCGAAGCGGATGAGGTCGTCGACCTGCAGCTTCTCCTTGCTGAACTTCCGGATCGTGAGGAACGGTCCACCGATCGCCAGCGGATGGATCACCGCGTTCACGCGAGACCCATCGGGGAGGCGGGCGTCGCACAGGGGGTTGGCCTCGTCGATGCGGCGTCCGACCTCACCCACGATCTTGTCGATGATCCGGCGCAGGTGCGTCTCGTCCACGAAGGTGGCCGTCGACTTCTCGAGCTTGCCCCCTCGCTCGACGTAGACCGCGTTCGGCCCGTTGCACATGACCTCGGTGATCTCGTCGTCCTTGAGCAGCCGATCGATCGGCCCGTACCCAAGGATGTCGTCGGAGACGTCCTGGATGAGCTGGGCCTTGTCGGCAGCCGAGAGGGGGGCGCGCTCCTGGGCGAGCGCGGCATGGAGCTGATCGTTGACCCGGCGGCGGAGATCGTCCTCCGACAGCCGCTTGTCATAGAGGATCGGGCCGAGCTCGTCGATCAGCGTGTGGTGGATCTTCTGACGGAGCTCGTCGAGGACCGGGTCGCGGCGTTTCGCTCCCGTCGCCGGCGCCGCTTGCACGTCATGGAGGCGCTTGTAGAGCGACACTGCTACTCCTCACCTTCGGTTGTTGCCCCGCGCACGGCTCGGGATGACCTACCGGCGCTTCTTCTTGCCTTCGACCGGAATGAACAGGTCGGCTAGATCTTCCATCGACCTGGCCACGCCCGACTTGGGCGCGACGAGCACGACGGCCTCTCCCTTGTTCACCGCCTGGGGGACCACCACGTCGCTCGGGACCAGCGCCTCCGCCTGCACCCCGAGCGTGCGCTCCACCTCGCCCACGTCGAGCTTCACCTTGGAGTTCGCCCGGTTGAGGATGAGCTTGACCTTCTCCATCGGCGTGTTGAGCAGGCGCAACGTCTGCAAGCCGATCTTCACGTTCTTGATGTTGGGAATGTCCATGCCTGCCACGAGCAGGACATCGTCGCTCTCCTCGATCAAGCCGAGCACCACGTCGTTGAAATAGGCCGGCGTGTCGATCACGACGAACGCACAGAACTGCCTGAGCAGCTCGACGATCCTGACCATCTCGGTCGCCCCGATCTGGTCGGCGAACGCCGGCTCGAGCGGCGCGGGTAGCACCCGCAGCCCGGACGGGTTGTGGGTGATGAGCAGGCTCTGTATCAGCGCCAGGTCGAGCCGGTCGAGAGCGGAGACCGCGTCGACGATCGTGTGCTGCGGCGCCAGCTTCAGCATCACCGCGATGTCGCCGAACTGCAGGTCGGCGTCGATCAGCACCACCGGCCGCTCGCTCCGTCTCGCGAGCACCACGGCCAGGTTCGTGGCGATCACCGACTTGCCCGCGCCACCCTTGGTGGAGAACACGGTGATCACCCGTCCGAGACCCTCGCCTTCGGCGAAGGTCGTGGGGATGGGGGCCGCCACCGCCGGGGTGAGCGTGGCGGCCACCCGGGCCACCGCCTCGGCCAGCTGGCCACTGTCGACGGGGGCCTGCAGCACGTCTTTGACACCCGCCCGCAGCGCTCGCTGGAGGAGCTCGGTGGTGAGCTCCGTCGTCACCATGATGGCGCCCACCTCCCGCCGGGCCGCCAGCAGCTGCTCCGCGGCCGTCAGCTCCACAGTGCCGGCGAACGAGGGACCGAGCACCACCACGACCGGTTGGCCGCTCAGGCGGGCGGTGAGGTCGCTCAGGGAGGCGAATGGCGTCGCCCCCTGCCCGAGTTGCATGGCGAGCCGCGACCGCACGGCCTGGTCGGCGTCGACGACCACCACCGCGACCTGTGGCGCACCGCCACCGCTGACATGGCCCCCCACGGGTCGGGGCATCGCCTCGCCCGGCTGACCCGAGAACGGACTGGTCACTCCTCGTTCCCCGCCGGTCCGTAGGGCGTCAACTGAGCTGGATCCTCGCCCGGGAGGGTCGAACCGATGGGGGGCGGCGGCGGCAGCGGTCGGGGCTGGTAGTCCTCGGCCACCAGGGTCAGATAGATGCTCCCGGCCTGCTGGGCCATCGCGATCAGCTGCGCGGCCTGCGGGGGCACGTTGAAGGTGATGAGCCCGGTGTTGCCCGCCTGTGCCGCGCTGGCCTGGGTCCCGGTGGTGCTGGCCTGCTCACCCGGGGTCTGGAGGGCGTTCTGCCCGACGGCGAGGATCTGGACCTTCTGGTACAGGTACCGGGCGATCGAGTCCAGCACGTAGGTGGCGGGCAGCTCGCCCGGAGACGCGGCGGTCACCTTCGCCCCCTCGGTGTCGATGTCCTGGAAGACGAGGATGTTCACCTCATCGCCGGGCTGGAGGAACCCACCGACGCCACGAACCTGATCGACCGAGACGGTGATCGCCACGTGGTCAGGGTTCTTCAAGCGTGCCCGGAAGGTGACCTGCGCCGCGGCGGGATCCACGAACATGCCCTGGATGATCACCGCGCCCGCCGGGATGTCGAACAGCGCCACCTTCTTGATGATCTCGTCGGTGCTGGCGATGGCCGTCGACGGTTTGAACTCCTGGGGGATCTTCGACGTCCCGATGGAGCCGTCCTCCACCGCGGTCTTTCCGAGGACCCCTCGCTTGATCGGCGCCTTGGCGGCGAACACGTCCACCCGCTTGGCGTTGTTGTTCGCCCGGTCCTCAATGCCGCGCACGTAGTTGAACAGCAACAGCGCGGCCACGACCCCGACGGCGATGGCGCCCAGCAGGATCAGCGTTCTCCGAGAGCTCACTCCGACCTCACTCCTCGTCCTTGGGCACGACCCCTGTCCAGCCTGCCCGTTCCCTGTCCGTGGTCGCCCGGTGCGGTGAGCCGCCGCCAGCGTCGAGCGCTGGGCGGGTGAGAACCCCCGAACCGCTTGCTGCCCCTATGTCGGCCGATTTCCCCGTGGGACTTAGTGGAACCCCCGGGAAAACCCCGAGAGGTCGACAGAATCCCGGGCGAACAGTAGTCGATTCGGCCCATACGGGGTAGGGCTTCGGCACACCCGCAGGTTGGCTCGGCTCAGCTCTCCGCAGCGCTCGGTGGATCGCCCGGCTCGGCCGGCGCGTCAGTGGCGGGCTCGCCGACACCTTCAGCACCGGTCAGCTGCCCCTGCTCGGCGAAGTACTCCGCCCAGGCCTCCTGGCCCTCGGTCGCCTCGAACTCGGCAGCACCGATGTAGTTGCCTTCTTCGTCGTAGGCGTGCTCGCCGAAGTGCTCCTGGTACTCGGCAGCCACCACCCCGCCTTCAGCGGCTTGCTTGATCGACAGGCTGATGCGGCGACGCTGGAGATCCAGGTCGATGATCTTGACCCACAGCTCCTCACCCGGGGTGACCACCTGCTCGGGCAGGTCGACGTGGTGCGCGGACATCTCCGAGATGTGCACCAGACCCTCGATACCGTCGCCCACCTGCACGAAGGCGCCGAACGGCACCAGCTTGGTCACCCGTCCGTAGACCAGCTCACCCACCCGGTGGTTCGACGCGAACTCCTGCCACGGGTCCTGCTGGGTGGCCTTCAGCGACAGGCTGATGCGCTCCCGGTCGAGGTCGACGTCGAGGACCTGCACCTCCACCTCGTCGCCCACCTGGACCACCGAGCCGGGATGGTCGACATGCTTCCAGGACAGCTCCGACACGTGGATGAGCCCGTCCATGCCTCCCAGGTCGACGAAGGCGCCGAAGTTGACCACCGACGAGACGACGCCCTTGCGCACCTCGCCGGGCTTGAGGTTGTGGAGGAAGTCCTCCCGCTGCTCCTTCTGGGTCTCCTCGAGCCAGGCTCGACGCGACAGCACCACGTTGTTGCGATTCTTGTCGAGCTCGATGATCTTGGCCTCGAGCGTCCGGCCCACGTAGGGCTGCAGGTCGCGGACCCGTCGCAGCTCCACCAGCGACGCGGGGAGGAAGCCCCGCAGCCCGATGTCGAGGATGAGTCCGCCCTTGACCACCTCGATGACCGGGCCGGTGACGACGCCGTCTTCCTCCTTGGTCTTCTCGATGGCGCCCCAGGCCCGCTCGTACTGGGCCCGCTTCTTGGACAGGACCAGCCGACCCTCCTTGTCCTCCTTCTGCAGGACGAGGGCCTCGACCCGATCCCCCAACGAGACGATCTCAGCCGGGTCGACATCGTTGCGGATCGACAGCTCGCGGGCGGGGATGACGCCCTCGGACTTGTAGCCGATGTCGAGCAGGACCTCATCGCGGTCGACCTTGACGACCGTGCCCTCGACGATCTGCCCGTCCTCGACGTCGACCATGGTCTGGGTGTACGCCTCGTCGATCGACATGCCGCCCAGGTCGTCCTCGACGACCTGCCGGGGCACGTAGCGCCCCTCCTCGTCGAAGGTGCCCATCGACGATTCGTCGAGGTCGGGCATCGTGCCGGTGAGGGTCGAGGAACCGGGATCTACATCGGGGCTGGTCTGGTCGGGCAACGGGATCTCTCTTCGGGACGGAACCGGTCGGGTGCTCGTCGAGCACATGGACGTGGATGGAAGAGCGCGCCAAGACGCGCACGGCGGGCCAGCGTAGCACCGCACCGGCCGGATCCCGGCTGCCGGGCGAGCTCAGGGTCGGTGCGCGATGAGCAGCAGCTCCGGATGGTCCAGGTCGGGACGGTGCGCGGCATAAGCGCCCGGCGTCACCGACCAGATGGACCGCACCGTCAGCCCTGCGGCCACCGCGAGGAGTCGCAGCTCCCGCGGGGTGAAGCAGCTCGTCCAGAGCTCAGCGGCCCGCTCCACCCCTCCGGGGTCTCGGATGGTGGTGTGCTCGTGGTTGACTCCGGCTTCCGCATCGAAGGTGTCCGACTCCTCGAGGAACCGAACCGCGAAGTACGCGGAGAACGCCGAGACGGCCACCACACCCCCCGGTCGCACCGCTCGGGCCATGCCCGCCAGGACCTCCCCGTCAGGGTCCACCCACCCCGGCCCGACCAGCAGCGACACCTCGTCGGAC
>NZ_DAIUCK010000114.1:0-9162 GCF_036846205.1 Rhabdothermincola sp.
CTCCGGTCCGGTCCTGGACCCGCCACCGGCACCCCCCGCACCTCCCACCACCGTGGCGATGCGCGAGCCACCGGTGGTCGAGCTCGACGGGCAACGGTATGAGCTGGGCACACCGGGGGACGAGGTGCTGGTCGGCGACTGGCGTTGCGACGGCCGGCCCCAGGCAGCGCTCCTGCGGCCCAGCACCGGGGAGGTCTTCGTGTTCGACGGCTGGGCCGCAGCGGGTGCCGACCTCGAAGGGCGGCTGCTCGCTCGCCTGCAGCCCGGCGCGCACCTGCGCGGCGTCACCGACGGTGCCTGCGAACGCCTGGTCGGCGTGCTGGGCGATGGCCAGGTCGTCCCGCTCCCCCCGACGGGACCGTCCACGACCACCACCACGACCACCACCACGACCACCACCACGGCCGCCACCACGGCCGCCACCACGGCCGCCACCACGTTCCCGGTCGAACCATGACCCGGTCACGACCCCCCGGCCCCACATCTCTCCTGGCTTGGACGGCGCTGCTGAGTGTCCAGCTCGCGGTGCTCGTCGCCGCTGGATCGGTCCTGCCGGGGCCGGCCGGCGTGCACCCGGCATCAGTCTCCACCTGGCTCCACGACCAGGGGCCCATCGCTGCGGCGCTGGGCGTGGCCAGGCTGGGTGCGCTCGCCGGCTGCGCCTACCTCCTCCTCACCGTGTGCCTCGGCCTGGTCGTACGGCTGACCCGCGTCCCCACCCTGCTGGCCGTAGCGGAGCTCGTGACGGTCCCCCGGCTCCGCCGCCTCCTGTACGGCGGTCTCGGAGTCGGCCTGTCGTTGGCAGCGACGACCGCCACCATCCCTGCCACCGCCATGGCTGCCACGTCAGCGCTCGCGGCACAGCCGGCACAACCAGCGCCGCCGTCGCAGCCAGTGACCATGCGGTACGTGTCCGAAGAGAGCGGGACGGCGACGCCGACGCCGTCACCACCGCCCGTCATGCGGACCCTCGACCCCGATGCCGACCAGGCGCGCCCAGCGGCGCACCACCCACCGACGGCCCCGGTGCCACCGGCTTCCAGCACCCCACCGGCGAGCGAGCAGGTGGGCAGCGCTCGCGGGGCGTCGTCGTGGACGGTGGCACCGGGCGAGCACCTGTGGGGCATCGCCCATCACACCCTCGCCACGGCCTGGGCCCGCCCGCCGACCGACGAGGAGACCGCTACGTACCTGGATGCGCTCATCGCCACCAACGAGGAGCGCCTGCCCGCCCGGAGCAACCCCGACCTCATCTTCCCCGGGCAGGTGTTCGAGCTGCCCCCGGTGGGGCCACCGCTCACCGGAGCCTGACCGCGACCTCGTTGGCGAGGAGCCGGCCCTGCTCGGTGAGCACCAGGCGATCGGCCCTGCGCACCACCAGCCCGTCGAGTGCCAGGGCGTCGTCGTCATCGAGTGCGTCCACCGGCACGCCATACGCGGTGCGGATCGAGAGCTGGAGGGCCTCCAACCGGCGCCCATCGGCGTCGAGCTGCTCGGCGCCCGCCTCCGGGCTCGTGCCGCTGCGGATCGCTTGGATGTACCGCTCCGGGGTACGGACGTTCCACCAGCGGCGACCCTGCCGATGCGAGTGCGCCGCGCACCCGAAGCCCAGGTAGTCGCCCTGCGACCAGTAGAGCAGGTTGTGCCGACAACGATGCCCGGGCCGGGCCCAGTTGGAGATCTCGTACCAGTCGAATCCGGCGGCTGCGAGCCGCTCGGTGGCCAGGGCGTACTTGTCGGCCTGGTCGTCGTCGTCGGGGTGGCGACGGGGGTCA
This sequence comes from Rhabdothermincola sp., assembly GCF_036846205.1. Classification (NCBI taxonomy): domain Bacteria; kingdom Bacillati; phylum Actinomycetota; class Acidimicrobiia; order Acidimicrobiales; family Iamiaceae; genus Rhabdothermincola; species Rhabdothermincola sp. Next base: position 1,776 of record NZ_DAIUCK010000114.1, read on the forward strand.
GCGGCCAGCGCGGTGCCGGCCTCGACGGTCAGCGCATAGGCGGACACGTGCGCGGGTCCGAGGTCGATCGCCGCGTCGAGCGTGGCTCGCCAGTCCCCGAGTGATTCTCCGGCGGCCCCGTAGATCAGGTCGAGGTTGAGGTTCGTGATGCCCGCAGCTCGGGCCGCCGCCACCGCGGTGGCCACCGAGGCCGGATCGTGTGAGCGGCCCAGCGCGCACAGGACGTGGGGCACCATGGACTGCACGCCGAGCGACAGACGGTTGACCCCGGCCGTCCCCAGCACCTCCACCAAGGAAGGGGTCACGTCCTCGGGATTGCACTCCACCGTGACCTCGGCATCGTCGGTGCGAGGGATCGCCCGGAGCACCCGAGCGAGTCCGTCCGGGGGCACGTGGGAGGGGGTGCCCCCGCCCACAAACACCGTGCTCGCAGCCGGCAGGCCGCGGGCCACCGCCCCCTCGATGTCGCGGACCAGGGCCTCGAGGTAGGCGTCGGCGAGGTGGGCGCGATCGGCCCACGTGGCGAACGCGCAGTAGTCACAGCGGGACGCGCAGAACGGGATGTGGACGTAGACGCCGAGCGCCGGTGCGGGCGGCTGCGGGCCGGTGCTGCCGGTCAAGCGCTGAGGCTGAGCCCCAGGTCGTCAAGCCGGCCCGTGGCGTGATCGACCCCGACCCCGAGGATGCACGCGATGGCACGCAGGTCCTCGCGGCGGATGGTGAGCATCCGGCCGTTGAAGTCCTGCCGCTGCACCTGGATCATCGTCAGGTAGCGGTTGAGCATCTCCGCCTCCGGTCCGCTGAGGTTCTCCAGGCGTCGCAGGTCGATGGTCACGGCCGCCTCCGCGGAGCCGATCGGTGCGCGCTCCGCACCCGCGAAGCCAGGCCCCTCGTCGGGAGGCAGGAGCTGGTCGACCGGGACGTTGTAGAAGCGGGCCAGCCGCTGCAACCTCGGCACCGAGATCGCGCGCTCGCCTCGTTCGTAGGCACCGAGCACGGATGCCTTGAACTCCTGTTCCGAGGCGGCCTCGACCTCCTGGAGCGACAAGCGCTTCTGGCGCCTGATGGCCCGCAGGCGCTCGCCCACCTTGCGGCTGTAGGAGGTCGGGACCTCGCCGGGATCGCTCGTCATGCCGTACTCCCTCTCTCGTCGCGCACCGGGGCTCGCGAACACGCTCGAGCCACGGCGGAAGCACCCCGAGCCCCGCCCCTGGGACCGCGCCGTCCCGGATCCGACCCATCTGGGGCACCACCTTCCGTGGTGCATCGCGCCAACAAGCCTACTCTGCGTGTACCCAAGGGACAACGGACCTAGACGAGCAAACGGGTCGAACCGGCCCCGCTCACGGGTGGACGACGCCGTGGCGGAGCGCGGCCAGCAGGGCACCGCCGGTTATCGCGGCGGTCTCGGCCCGAAGCACGTAGGGGCCCAGGCCGACGACGTGGGCGGCTCGGGCCCGCTCGGGTGGGGCCCAGCCGCCTTCGGGGCCCACCAGCAGGACGGGGTGCGAGAGTGTCGGGGGACCCCCCGATGGATCAGCGAGGGCGACCCCCGGCTCGGTCACCACCTCCTCGAACGCGGTGACCACCGTGACCTCGGGCAGCCGGGCCCGGCGGCTCTGCATGCACGCCTCCCGAGCGATCCGGCGCAGGCGCTCCACCAGCTTGGCGGCCCGAGCCGGGGCGGGGCGGGCGATCGTGCGTTCGGTGACCAGCGGGACGATGCGGTCGATGCCCAGCTCGGTCAGCTTCTGCACCACCAGCTCCGTGCGGTCGCCCTTCAGCAGCGCGAACCCGACGGTCAGCGGTGGCTCCGCCTGCGGCACGGCCACCACCGGCCCTGCCGGGTCGGGCGCCGGCCCGAACGCGGCTGCCCGCCACCGGCCCAGCCCGTCGGCGATCGTGCACGGGGTGCCGTCACGCAAGCGCAGGACCCGAGCGAGGTGATGGTGGTCGCTCGGCTCGAGTCTCGGGTGCTCGAGGTCGGCCACGAACACCAAGGGCAGACCGAGCGGAGGAGCTGACTCCGCGTCGGCTGGTCCGGGCATGTGGCCGGCCTACTTGAACGCGGAACGCACCCGCGAGAGCAGCCCGCTCGCCGGGGGGCTCACGTCCTCGCCACGCAGATCGGCCAGGCGTCGCAGCAGCTCCTCCTCCTCGGCGCTGAGCTGGGTGGGGGTGTCGACGATGATCCGGACGATCAGCTCGCCCCGGCCGCGACCCTGCACGTGTGGGACACCGCGCCCACGCAGCCGGATCACCTCGCCGGACTGGGTACCCGGCGCGATCGTGAGCAGCTCCTCGCCATCGAGGGTGTCAAAGGTGATCTCCGCGCCGAGCGCGGCCTGGGTGAACGAGACGTGCAGGTCGGCGTGGAGGTCGTCGCCGTGCCGGCTGAACCGGTGATGCGGCCGGACGCGCACGTGGACGTACAGGTCACCGACGCCGCCACCCCGAGGGCCGGCCGCGCCCCGGCCGGTGAGGCGCAGCGTGGCACCGGTGTCGACCCCGGCAGGCAGCTCGACGTGGTAGGTCTTCTCCTCCAGCGTCCGCCCTTCGCCGCCGCACACCACGCACGGGTGCTGGATGATCGTGCCCAGGCCACCGCAGCGGGCGCAGGCGCTGGCGGTCACCATCTGGCCGAGGATCGACTGCCGCACCCGACGCACCTGCCCGGTCCCGCCGCAGTCCGGGCAACGTTCGGGTGCGCTCCCGCGGTCGGCGCCGGTCGCTTCACATGCCTCGCAGGGCACCGCAGTGCGTATCGAGACCGGTACCTCGGCGCCGAACACCGCCTCCTCGAAGGAGACCTCGACCACGACCTCGAGATCTGCGCCCCGGGGTGGGCCAGCCGCGGTGGGGCCTCCACCGAACGGTGAGCCACCGAAGAACATGTCGAAGATGTCGCCCAACCCGCCCCCGAAGCCGCCACCGCCCTGCGAGCCGGTGGCCCCGAACAGGTCGTAGCGCCGCCGGCGCTCCGGGTCGCTCAGTGTCTCGTAGGCTGCCGCGACCTCTTTGAAACGGGCTTCGGCTTCGGGATCACCGCCGTTGGCGTCAGGATGCAACTCCCGGGCCAGACGGCGGTAGGCCCGTTTGATCTCGTCCTGCGACGCGTCGCGAGGAACCCCGAGCAGCTCGTAGAGATCACCTGCCACCGATCAGCCCTCGCTCAGCCGCCGGCCGAGGCGATCGCTCACCACCGCCACGGCGGCCATGGCCTGGGGGTAGTTCATGCGGGTCGGGCCGAGCACCCCGATCGAGCCGGCGGTCTCACCGTCGACCTCGTAGGGGGCGACCACCACCGCGCAGTCGCTCAAGGGCTGCACACCGGTCTCGCTGCCGATGGCCACACTGAGGCCCCGATCGAGCACATCCTTGAGGAGCGAGACGACCACGAACTGTTGCTCGAGGATCCGCAGGATCTCCCGGACGGTCCCCACCGCGTCGAACGCCGCGGCCATGTTCGAGGTGCCGGCGAGGTACACCTCAGGCTCTTCCGGGGACTCCCCGCCGAGGCTCCGCAGCGCCGCCACCAGCATCGGGTCAGCCGCATCCGGAGCCTCCAGCTCGACCCCGGCAGCGTGGCTGAGCGGATGCCCCACCAGCAGGCTGCACAACCGTTGGCCGGCCGCGGCCAGCGCCTCCTCACCGACTTCGTCGCTGAGCTCCACGGTGCGCTTCTCGATCACGCCGTTGGACAGGACGACCACCACCAGCACGACCGTCGGGGTGAGGCTCACGAGCTGGATCGAGCGGACGGTGGCCGCCTCGTGGGGCGGACCCACGACCACAGCCGTGTACGCGGTGAGGTTGGAGAGCAGCCGGCTCGTGTCCTGCAGCATGCGCTCCAGCTCGCCGTGGGCGTGGGCGAAGAAGTTGCGGACCTGCTGGGCCTCGGCGCCGGCGAGCCGGCCCGGCGAGCTGAGGGTGTCGACGAAGAACCGGTACCCCTTCTCCGTGGGCACCCGCCCGGCGCTGGTGTGCGGCTGGTAGAGGTAGCCCTCCTGCTCGAGGAGGGCCATGTCGTTGCGCACGGTGGCGGCCGAGACGTTCACCCCCGGCGCGCGGGTGACGTGCCCGGACCCGACGGGTTGGGCCGTTTCGATGTACTCCTCGACCACGGCCCGCAGGATGTTGGCCTTGCGTTCATCGAGCATCGGTCGCTGCCTGGCTCCACTCGTTCGTCAGCACTCGATGATACCGAGTGCTAACCGTCGCGAGCAGCCGGCCGGAGCCTGTGGGTGGTCACTCCTCGAGGCGGAGGGCCGAGATGAAGGCCTCCTGGGGCACTTCCACCCGGCCGATGTTCTTCATGCGCTTCTTGCCCTCCTTCTGGCGTTCGAGGAGCTTGCGCTTCCGGGTGATGTCGCCCCCGTAGCACTTGGCCAGCACGTCCTTGCGCTTGGCCTTCACGGTCTCCCGGGCGATGATCCGGCCCCCGATGGCCGCCTGGATGGGCACGTCGAACAGCTGGCGAGGGATCAGCTCCCGCAGCTTCTCGGTCATGCGCCGGCCGTAGTCGTAGGCCTTGCTCCGGTGCACGATGGTGCTGAACGCATCGACGGGCACGGCGTTGAGCAGGATGTCGACCTTGACCAGATCGGCGGGCGCGTACCCCGCGGGCTCGTAGTCGAGGCTGGCATAGCCCTGGGTACGGCTCTTGAGGTGGTCGAAGAAGTCGACCACCACCTCGGCCAGCGGCATGCGGTAGACGAGCTCCATCCGCTCCGGCGAGAGGTACTCCAGCTTACGCATCTCACCCCGCCGGCTCTGGCACAACTCCATGAGCGTGCCCGTGTACTCGGTGGGGGTCAGGATGGTGATCGTCAGGTAGGGCTCCTCGATCTGCTCGATCTCCGCCTGCGGGGGCATCTCGCTCGGGTTGTCGACCACGAGCTCCTCGCCACTGGTCCGCCGCACCCGGTACTCCACCGAGGGCGCGGTGGCGATGAGGCTGAGGTTGAACTCCCGCTCGAGCCGCTCCCGGATGATCTCCATGTGCAGCAGGCCGAGGAACCCGCAGCGGAACCCGAACCCGAGCGCACCCGAGCTCTCCGGCTCGAAGGTGAAGCTCGAGTCGTTGAGGCGGAGCTTCTCCAGGGCTTCCCGCAGCGCGGGGAACTCGTCGCCGTCGATCGGGTACAGCCCGCAGAACACCATGGGCTTGGGCTCGCGGTAGCCCTCCAGCGGCTCACCGGGCCGGGCGGCTTCGGTGACCGTCTCACCCGAGCGGGCCTCCCCCACGTCCTTGATGCCGGCGATGAGGTACCCCACCTCGCCGGCGCTCAGGCTCCCCACCGGGGTCGGTTCGGGTCGGCGCACCCCCACCTCGTCCGCGTCGTGGGTGGCTCGGGCCTGGAGGAACTCGAGCTTGCTGCCGGTCTTGAGGGTGCCGTTGACCACCCGGATCGAGCTCACCACCCCCCGGTACTGGTCGAAGTGGCTGTCGAAGATCAACGCCTGCAACGGCGCGTCCGGGTCGCCCTCGGGTGGCGGGATCCGCTCCACCACCGCGTCGAGCAGCTCCGGCACCCCTTCGCCGGTCTTGGCCGAAAGACGGAGGATCTCCCCCGCGGGGATGCCGAGTACGGTCTCGATCTCCGCCGCGTACCGGTCGGGCTCGGCCGCGGGGAGATCGATCTTGTTGAGGGCGGCCACGATCTCGAGGTCGTGCTCGAGGGCCAGGTAGCAGTTTGCGAGGGTCTGGGCCTCGATTCCCTGGGACGCGTCGACCAGCAGGATCGCTCCCTCGCACGCGGCCAGCGACCGCGACACCTCGTAGCCGAAGTCGACGTGACCGGGGGTGTCGATGAGGTTGAGCACGTGGTCACGCCAGTCGAGGCGCACGCTCTGGAGCTTGATGGTGATGCCCCGCTCCCGCTCCAGGTCCATGGTGTCGAGGTACTGGGCCCGCATCTCCCGGGGATCGACCGCGCCGCACAGCTCGAGCATCCGGTCCGCGAGCGTGCTCTTGCCGTGGTCGATGTGGGCGATGATGCACAGGTTGCGGAAACGCTCGAGGGTGGCCACGTGTCCAGGGGCTCCGTCTCGGGAGGACCGTCGCGGGATCGCCCCGACCGGCCGGCCGCGGGCGCGATGTTGCAGCGTAGCGGCTGGGGTGGCCCACCCTGCCGGGTTGTGACGGGCGGGGGCGGACCGGCTACCCTTGCCGGTTCGCGCCGGCCGGCAGGTCCGAGCCGGCGACCAGGCAGGGGCCTGGCTGCAGGCGACGGCCCCCGAGTGGCAACGACCGACGCAGGGACACCGTGGCGAACATCAAGAGCCAGATCAAGCGCAACCGGCAGAACGAGAAGCGGCGCGTGCGCAACAAGGCCGTGCGCTCCGAGCTCAAGACCCGCACCAAGACCGCGCTGGCCGCGGCCAGCGAGGGCCGCGACGACGTCGAGGAGCTGGCCCGGTTGGCCATCAAGAAGCTCGACAAGGCGGCGTCCAAGGGCGTGATCCACCGGAACCAGGCCGCGCGCCGCAAGTCCCGGCTGATGAAGAAGATCCGGGCCGCCTCGGCGGGCTGACCCGACACCTCGCGCACCGCGCCCCGCAGGTCGCGCCCTCGCGGGCGCACCCGTCACGCTTCCGCCAGCTCGCCGATCAGCCCCAGGTACTTGTTGCCGAAGCCGAACACCCGGTAGGGGGCGCCGGTGCGTTCCACCAGGTCCCGGAAGTGGGTGTTGTCGTCGATGTCGTCGAACACCACGTGGCTGCGGGCGTCGAGTCGGGGCTGCACCCGAGCCAGCGCGAACGCCCGACCCCGGTAGGATTTGTCGCTGTCGTAGTGGAACAGGTCGATGTGGTCGACCTCGGCCAGGATGCGCCGTAGGTTCGCCCGATCCCCGCGCAGGTACAGCTGCCACGCCGATCGCAGCTCGCCATCGACCAACAGGCCGACGTACTGCTCGGGGTTCGCCAGCCGGAAGTAGGGGAAGTCGCTCGACCACAGCTGCCCGCCGTCCCCGTTGGCGGCCAGCGCCCGCAGGAACGCCTGGGACGAGAACCCCGCTGCCACCCCGGTCTCCACCACGGTCCTCGGGCGCAGGCGGCGAGTCAGGAAGTACACCAGCCCGTAGTCGCCGCCACCCCCGAGCACCACCCCCTGCTCGCGCAGCGGGCCGAGGCGCTCGGCGGCGAGCTGCTCCAGGTCAGCGGCGAAGCGCTGGGCCTCCGCCCAGAGCGCCGGGTCGATCCGGGCCGCGAAGGCTGCTGAGGGCTCCGCTCGCTCGGCTGCCCAGGCCGCGGCGGCGGTCCTCGTGCCGGCGTGCTTGCGGTCGGCGATCCGGGTCAGCACCTTGTCGACCATGGTCGTGCAGTACCCGGGTCGCAGGGCGTTGCGCAGGATGGTGGCGGGAGCGGTCACGGTTCCTCGGGG
>NZ_DAIUCK010000115.1:0-9070 GCF_036846205.1 Rhabdothermincola sp.
AGGTGGGTACGGGGGAGGGGCAGGTGGCCCGGGCCGTGGCCGCCGGTGGGGCGAGCCGGGTGATGGGGATCGACCCCACGACCGCGCAGGTCGTCGAGGCCAGCCGGCGGGGTGGTGGGCCACGGTACGTGCGGGCAGAGGCGGCCCGGCTCCCCGTGGCCACCGGCTCGTTCGACGCGGTGGTGGCGTGCCTGGTGTTCGAGCACATCGACGCGCTCGACGAGGCGATCGGCGAGGTGGCCCGGGCGCTGCGACCAGGCGGGCGGTTCGTGCTGTTCCTCAACCACCCGCTGCTCCAGACGCCGGGCAGCGGCTGGATCGACGACCAGGTACTCGACCCACCGGAGCAGTACTGGCGGGTGGGTCCCTACCTGCCGGAGAGCAGCACCGTCGAGGAGGTGGAGAAGGGCGTCCACATCCGGTTCGTGCATCGCCCGCTGTCGCGCTACCTGAACGCGCTCGCCGATGCGGGGCTGGTGCTGGAGCGGATGCTCGAACCTGCGCCCCCACCGGGGTTCCTCGCCCGGGCGCCCGAGTACGAGGACGCGGCGAGCATCCCGCGGCTGGCGGTGGTCATCACCCGGCGGCGATGACCACCCCGGTACCCTGACTCGTGGTGAGCGAGTTCGTGGTGATCACCGGGCTCTCGGGCGCCGGGCGATCCCAGGCGGCCGACATCCTCGAGGACCTGGGCTGGTTCGTGATCGACAACCTGCCGCCGTCGCTCATGCAGAAGGTCGCCGAGCTGGCCGGCGCCCCCGGCTCCAGCATCTCGAAGGTGGTGCTGGTGGTCGGCACGGGCCCGTACCACGACGAGGTGCTCCCGGCACTCGACGGGCTGGCCGCACAGGGCCTGCGGCTGCGGATCCTGTTCCTCGAGGCCTCCACCGACGTGCTGGTCCGCCGGTACGAGTCGAGCCGCCGGCGCCACCCGCTCGACCACGAGGGGCGGGGTCTGGCCGGCGCGATCGAAGCCGAGCGGGCGCTGCTCGAGCCGGTCAAGGAGCACGCCGACGTGGTGGTCGACACCAGCGAGCTGAACGTGCACCAGCTCCGGTCACGGATCCTCGACCTGTTCGAGGCCGAATCGCCCGAGGCCGGGATGCAGACCACGGTGATGTCGTTCGGCTACAAGCACGGCCTCCCACTCGACACCGACCTGGTGATCGACTGCCGATTCCTGCCCAACCCGCACTGGGTCGACGAGCTGCGCCCCCTGCGGGGTACCGACGAGCGGGTGAAGGCCTACGTGATGGGTCACGAGGTCACCGGGGTCTTCCTCGACGAGCTGACGTCGCTGCTGGAGCTCCTGCTGCCCGCGTACGTGGCGGAGGGCAAGAGCTACCTGACGATCGCCTTCGGATGCACCGGCGGGCACCACCGCTCGGTGGCCATCGCCGAGGAGATCGCCCGCCGCTTGGGCGAGCAGGGCTACGACCCCAAGGTCGTCCACCGCGACATCGACCGCTGACCCCTCCCTGGCCCGTCGCCCGTCGTGCTGGCCGGTTCACCCGGCATTCCCGTTCTGGCCGGTCGAACGCGTGCTCTGGCACGCGTTCGGCCTGCCGGTTGGGCGGTGCTCGCGTTCTGGCCGGTCAAACGCGTGCTGTGGCACGCGTTTGACAGGCCGGTTGACAAGGGGAGCGAGGGGACCGGCCCCGAACTGGCAGGCGAACGGTCCGGCGTGGTGCGATAGGGAGGTTCGCCACCAGGGAGGCTTGCTGGGATGACCATTCGTGTCGGGGTCAACGGATTCGGCCGGATCGGCCGCAACTTCTACCGGGCGGTGCGCCAGCAGGGCGCTGACGTGGAGGTCGTGGCCGCCAACGATCTCGGGGACGTGGCCGAGATGGCCCACCTGCTCAAGTACGACTCGGTCATGGGTCGCCTCGACGCCGAGGTGAAGCCCACCGGCGACGGCATCGAGGTCGACGGCAAGCTGCTCAAGATCACTGCCATCCGTGACCCGAAGGAGCTGCCGTGGGGCGAGCTCGGTGTCGACGTGGTGGTCGAGTCGACCGGCATCTTCACCACCCGGGAGAAGGCCGCCGCGCACCTCGACGCGGGCGCGCCCTTCGTGATCGTCTCCGCTCCCTGCACGGAAGCAGACGCCACTTTCGTGGTGGGCGTCAACGACGACACCTTCGACCCGGCCAACCACAAGGTGGTCTCGAACGCCTCCTGCACCACGAACTGCTTCGTGCCGATGATCAAGGTGCTCGACGACGCCTTCGGGGTGGAGAAGGGCCTGATGACCACCGTGCACGCCTACACCGGCGACCAGAACCTGGTCGACGGCCCCCACAAAGACCTCCGCCGGGCTCGGGCCTCGGCGATCAACATCGTGCCCTCGTCCACCGGCGCCGCTCGGGCGACGGGTCTGGTCCTGCAGGCCATGAAGGGCCGCCTCGACGGTACCGCGCTGCGGGTGCCGGTGCCGGACGGGTCCATCACCGACTTCGTCGGTGTGCTCGCCCAGGAGGTCACGGTCGAGCAGGTGAACGAGGCGTTCGCCGCGGCGGCCGCATCGGGCCCGCTGGCGAAGGTGCTGGAGTACACCGATGAGCCGATCGTCTCCACGGACATCGTCGGCTCGCCGGCGTCGTGCACCTTCGACTCCAAGCTGACCATGGCCATGGGCAACCTGGTCAAGGTGCTGGGCTGGTACGACAACGAGTGGGGCTACTCGAACCGGCTGGTCGATCTGGTGCAGATCGTGGGCGCCGCGAACAGGTGAGCCCCGGCAGCCTTCCGACCCTGGAGGACCTGGGCGACGTCGAGGGTCGCCGGGTCCTCCTCCGAGCGGACTTCAACGTCCCCATCAGGGACGGGGTGGTCGTCGACGACTTCCGCATCCGGGCCGCGCTACCCACCATCGAGTGGCTGACCGAGCGCGGCGCCCGGGTGACCGCGTGCAGTCACCTCGGCCGGCCCAAGGGCAAGCCCGATCCCAGGTACTCCATCGAGCCTGTCCGCCGGGTGCTGGCCGAGCTGGCGCCCGGGGTGGAGCTGCTCGAGAACCTACGGTTCGACCCGGGTGAGGAAGCCAACGATCCGACGTTCGTCGCCAAGTTGGTCGAGGGCCAGGACCTCTACGTCAACGACGCGTTCGGCGCCTCGCATCGGGCTCACGCCTCGATCGTCGGCCCACCCCGCCTGTTGCCCTCCGCAGCGGGGCGGCTGCTCCAGCGTGAGGTCGACGTGCTGCTCCCGCTCCGCACCGATCCCGAGCACCCGTTCGTGTGCATCCTGGGCGGGGCCAAGGTGAGCGACAAGCTGGCGGTGATCGGCGCGTTGCTGCGGGTGGCCGACTCACTGATCATCGGCGGCGGGATGTGCTTCACGTTTCTCAAGGCCCAGGGCCACACCGTCGGCGACTCGCTGGTGGAAGCGGACATGGTCGACACCTGCCGGGAGCTGCTCGAGCGGGAGGGCGACAAGCTGCACCTGCCGATCGACATCACCGCGCTCGGCCCCGGCGGTGAGGTCGGCAACCCCGACGCAGGGGGCGAGGTGCGCCAGGTGGGCGCGGACGTCCCCGACGGGTGGAAGGGCCTCGACATCGGACCGGGCTCGGCGGCCGAGTTCGCCGACGTGATCCAGGCCGCCCGCACGGTGTTCTGGAACGGCCCGATGGGGGTGTTCGAGGACCCACGTTTCGAAGCGGGGACGAAGGCCATCGCCGGCGCCATGGCCGACGCGCCGGGCTTCACCGTCGTGGGCGGAGGGGACAGCGCGGCCGCGCTCGACCAGTTCGGCCTCGCGGCGGCGATCGATCACGTGTCCACCGGTGGCGGGGCGTCGCTCGAGTTGCTGGAGCTCGGCGACCTCCCCGGCCTCGAGGCCCTGCGGGGAGCGCCGAATGCCTGAGAAGAAGCCCAGCCGCAAGCCGTTGATCAGCGGCAACTGGAAGATGCACCACAACCACTTCGAGGCCATCCAGACCGTGCAGAAGCTCGGCTACCGCCTCGACAAGGAGGACTACGAGCTGGTGGACGTGTCGGTGCACCCACCGTTCACGGACATCCGCTCGGTGCAGACCACGCTCGAGAGCGACAAGATCCCGATCCTGCTCGGCGCGCAGAACTGCTACTTCGAGGAGAAGGGCGCGTTCACGGGGGAGGTGTCGCCGGCGTTCCTGGCCAAGCTCAACGTGAGCCTGGTGATCGTCGGGCACAGCGAGCGCCGGGAGCTGTTCGGCGAGACCGACGAGGTGGTGAACAAGAAGGTCAAGGCGGTCTTGCGGTTCGGGATGACCCCGATCCTGTGCGTGGGCGAGACGCTGGCGGAGCGCGAAGCGGGTGGGACCGACGAGAAGGTGCTGGGCCAGGTGAAGGCGGGCCTCGCCGGCCTGAAGGCCGACCAGGTGGCGTCGATGGTCATCGCCTACGAGCCCATCTGGGCCATCGGCACCGGAAAGACGGCCACCGCCGAGGACGCGCAGGCGGTGTGCGGTTCGATCCGGGCCACGGTGGGCGACCTCTTCGATGAGCCGACGGCGTCGGCGGTGCGCATCCAGTACGGCGGGTCGGTCAAGCCCGCCAACATCGCCGAGCTGATGGCCCAACCCGACATCGACGGGGCGCTGGTGGGCGGCGCCAGCCTCGATCCCGACGAGTTCGCCAAGATCGTCCGCTACCGCCTGGCCGTCTGACCGGCGGTCCGAGGTTGCTCGGGCGTCGGTCCGCAGCCGGTCGGAGCGGCGGTCTGCGTTCGGCGGCGACCGCTGGTAGCGTGGTTCGCCGTGCTGACCGCCATCGTCCTCGGGTTCCACATCATCGTGTCGATGGGCCTGATCTTGCTGGTCCTGCTCCACAGCGGCCGGGGTGGAGGCCTGTCGGACATGTTCGGTGGTGGCCTGGGAGCCTCGGCGGCCGGCTCCACGGTGGTCGAGAAGAACCTCGACCGCATCACCGTGGTGGCGGCGCTCATCTTCGTGTTCACCTCGGTCGGTCTGGCGCTGCTGCTCAACAACGGGTGAGCCCGCGGGCCGTGGAGGCGAGGCGGCGCAACGGCAGGCGCCTCCTCGCCGCGGTGGTCGCGCTCGCGCTCGCCGCGAGCGCCGTGGCCTGTTCGGGTGCGGAGGAGAGCCAGCCTGCACCCACCACCGAGGCGGGCTTCCGGCCAGGCGGCACCTTGCGTCTGGGCGTCGCGGGCCCGACGGCGCTCGACCCCGCCCTGGCGGTGCCCACCGAGCAGGCCGAGATGATCGCAATCGACCTCCTCTACGACTCGCTGGCCACCGATGCGAACCCCGCGGAGCCGGATCTGGCTGAGTCGTTCCAGCCATCGGAGGACCACCGCCGCTGGCGGATCGTGCTGCGGAACCGGGTCTTCGCCGATGGCTCGCCGATCACCGCGGAGGACGTGAAGTTCACCCTGGAGCGACTGGCCCGCCTGGGGAGCGCGTCGCTCGCTGGCACCCGGCTCGACATCGTGGCCGGCTACGAGGCGCTGGCGGTCGAGCGGACGGCCTCGGAGCTGTCGGGGGTGCGGGTGCTCGACCAGCGCACGCTCGAGATCGACCTGGCGGTCTCTTACACCCAGTTGCCGGAGCTGCTCGGATCACCGCTCTACGGCATCGTCCCCCGGGCCGCGGTGCAGGCCGCAGGGGACCGTTTCGGGGAGCAGCCGGTGGGGTCCGGGCCGTACCGGTTCGTCGGGCGTGACGGTTCGGTCGTGCGCCTGGAGCGGGCGCCGGGTCCGGCCGGGGAGGCCGCGGGGCCCGACGCAGTGGAGCTGGTGGGCTTCGACACGGTCGGTGACTCGTACGCCGCCTTCGAGGACGGGCGGGTGGACTGGTCGCTCGTGCCCGCCGAGCGGGAGACGCTGGCGGAGGCGGCGGCCAGGTACGGGACCGGCGCGTTCCGCAGCTTCGGGGCGGAGCTGTGGTTCGGTATCAACCAGCACGATCCGGCCTACGCCGACGTGCGGTTCCGCCAGGCGATCGTGGCCGCCATCGACCGGGAGGGGATCGCACGTCAGGTCTTTCCCGGTCGCCTCCCGCTGAGGGGGCTGGTCGCGGCCGGGGTGCCGGGCGCCGCGGATGACGCCTGCACCACCGCGTGTGCCTACGACCCGGACCGGGCGCGGGCGCTGCTGGCCGAGGTGTTCGGCGGCGGGCCGGTGACCACGACCGTGGTGCTCGACACCTACGACGATCCGAGTCAGATCGAGCTGATCGAGGCCGTCACCGCCGACCTGCAGGCGGTCGGCATCCCGGTGGAGCACCGGGTGAAGCCCTTCGAAGAGTACCGGTCGTTCGTGGTGAGCGGGGAGGCTGACGTGTTCAGCTTCGGTTGGGTAGGCATCAATCCCACCCAGGAGGCGTACCTCGGCCCGCCGTTCCTGTCGGGGTCGCGCGACAACGTGGTGGGGGTGAGCTCGGAGGCGGTGGACGCCGCGATCATCCGGGCGCGGGCGACGCCGGATGCGGCGGCACGGGAGGCGCTCTACCGCGAGGCCGAGCAGCGCCTGCTCGGCGACGGGGTGGCGATCCCGGTGGTGCAGCTCGTGACGAACCAGGTGGTCGCGCCGCGGGTGAACGGGTTCGCGGGTCGGTTGGACGGGACATTCGACGTCACCTCGCTGTGGCTGGCGGACTAGGCGAGCGGGCTGCGCGAGGGTCAGCGTCGTCCGGCAAGGCCAGCCGGCGGGGCCAGCCGACGGGCTGCCGACCCGCGAGCTAGAACCAGGGGATGGCACATCCCCGCCGTTTCCGCTTTGCCGCTGAGCTGCACGAGCCGCTGCCCGGACGTACGTGGCTCGACAGCGCCCGCGAGCTCGAGGACCTCGGCTACTCGACGTTGTTCCTGCCCGATCACTTCGACGAGGGACCCGGGCCGATCGCGTTGACTGCCGCGGCCGCCGCGGTGACGACCACCCTCAACGTGGGGGTGCTGGTGTTCGACTGTGACTTCCGCCATCCGGCGGGGCTGGCCCGGGAGCTGGCGACCATCGACCAGCTCGCCGAAGGGCGGCTGGAGGTGGGCCTCGGCGCGGGGTGGAAGCGCACCGACTACGAGCGATCCGGCATCCCCATGGATCGGCCCGGGGTGCGGGTGAGCCGGCTGATCGAGCACACGACGGTGCTCAAGGGTCTCTTCGCCCCCGGGCCGTTCAGCTTCCACGGGGAGCACTACACGATCACCGAGTTGGAGGGCACGCCGGCGCCGTACCGGCCGGGCGGGCCGCCGATCATCATCGGTGGTGGGGCGCCTCGGGTGCTGCGCTTCGCCGGCGCGACCGCCGACATCGTCGGCGTGAACGCGTCGATCCACTCCGGGGAGATCGACGCCGAGGCCGCCCGTGACGCGCTGGCCGACCGCATCGACCAGAAGGTGCACTGGGTGAAGGAGGGCGCGGGGGAGCGCTTCGGGGACCTGGAGCTGAACGCCTGGCTGGCGGTCGCGCAGGTGACCGACGACAGCGCCGGGTTCGCGTCGCTGCTGGCGCCGGGGTTCGGGACGGAGCCGGCGTCAGTGCTGGAGTCGCCGCTCACCCTGATCGGCTCGCCGACCGAGATCGCCGAGCGGCTGCACGAGCGGCGGGAGCGGTGGGGCTACTCGTACCACGTGATCCCCGGGGAGCAGGCCAGGGTGTTCGCGCCGGTCGTCGGGGCGCTGAGCGGGCAGTGACGTGGCCCGCAGCCGGCTTCGGGATCGAGGAGGGCCCGCGCTAGAGTGGCCGCTCGCTCCGGTGCGGGGAAGCCGCCGTTCCGGAGGCCACGTCGGAGTGGCGGAATAGGCAGACGCGCTAGCTTGAGGGGCTAGTGCCCGCAAGGGCGTGGGGGTTCAAGTCCCCCCTCCGACACCACGAATGCCCAGGTCTCCGGCCTGGGCGTCGCCCGTTTTGGATCCAGTGTGAAGAATGGTCACAGCGGATCCAGTGTGTGCTTGCTCGACGGCCGTCCGAAGCTGGCCGTGATGGACACTGTCGTCGCGGCTGTGCCAGCAACCCTCGACACACCGGGGAATCCAGTTCATCGAGTGGGCCACCTCCGCTGGGGCCTGCTGCTCGAAGCGAGGCTCCTTCCGGTCAGAGTTCGGCGAGCTTCCTGTTCGCAGTGTCGACGATCTGTTTCATCTCGTCGGCAGAGATCGACTCCCTGCCGAACGGGGAGATCAACGACACCGAGATCAGCGTGATGAGCACGTCCCCCTTCTGGCCCATGATGAGATCGAAGGTGAGCTCGCCCATGCTGGCGTCTCCGGTGATCCGGTAGGCGAAGGAGCGATCACCCAGCTTCGGCGCGGATACGGGCGCGAGCGAGTAGGTCGTCTTCACACCTTCCTTGTCGGTGTCGTCCCAGGTCTTGCCCTTGCACCCCTCCAAGGCACTCTTGATGGTGTCGAACCGCTTGTCGGCACTGCCGGACCCGGATACTGCGCCCTGCATGAGGAATGGCCCCATCGACGACTTGGAGAACTCCACCCACGCCGATGAAGTAGCCGACGAGTCCGCCTCGCCGAGATCCGTGAATGAATCAGGCAGGGCCGCTGCCGACTCGGGGCACAGCACATCGTTGAAGCTGTTGCTCCCGCCGTCCGAGCTGGACTCGGTTGACGTCGTAGTCTCTCCCGTCCCTTCGGTCCAGCCCGTCGGCATATCGGAGATGGTGAGCAGGGCCGAGGACAACTTCGCCGGCGAAACCGTGCTTCCACTGCTTTGTGATCCGGACCCGTCCTTCGACCCGCATCCCCCGAACAACAGCATTGACACGGCAGCAGCGACCGCAATCGTCTTCATCCGAGTGCCCATTCCGGTCCTCCCCTGTTCTTCGCGTGACCTGTCTGTACGCACTCCACGTGACAGGCAGTGGCCCGCGTGCAATTGCCGGTCTCCGAGGTTCCGCGGGGAGGGTTCGTGTGGTGGGGGGTCCACCGGTAGGTGGTCGTGGTCTCGCAACCTGATCAGTGCTTGAGGCTGCTCAGGAGGAAGACCACCACCGTCGACGAAGTTGGATCGGTGCTGTTCGGGATGGACGGCTTCGAGGTGCTGGATCCCCGGGAGGCTTGACGCGGACCCCGGTGGCGCGTTGACGGTTGCCTGAGCCTGCGGGCTTGGGGAT
>NZ_DAIUCK010000116.1:0-9018 GCF_036846205.1 Rhabdothermincola sp.
GAAGATCACCCCCACCAGCACGCCCAGCAACGCCCCGAACACGGCCACGATCACGGCCTCCAGGCGGATCATCCGGCGAATCTGCGGGCGCAGCATGCCGACCGCCCGCAGCAGGCCCAGCTCCCGGGTGCGCTCGAACACCGAGAGCGCCAGGGTGGTGACGATGCCGATCACCGCGATGATCACGGCCAGCAGCAGGAACACCGTGATGACCGCCAGGAGCTGGTCCACCTGTGACTCCTGGCTGCCGATGAACTGCTCGCTGTCCTCGACCTCGAGCTGTGGGTAGTCGGCAACAGCCGCTTCGATGGCCGCCCGGGCCTCCGCCTTGCTCACCCCAGGTGCGGTCTTGGCGAGGACCATGAAGTCCGTCTGGTCGGTGAAGTTGTCGCGATAGGTGGCCGAATCGACCATCCAGTTGCCGACGATGCTCGAGTCGTCGTAGATCGCCAACACCGGGAGCTGCACGGGACCGGTCTCCTGGAAGACGACCGTCAGCACATCACCTGCCGACACGCCAAGCTCGCGAGCGGGGTCAGCGTTGATGAGCAGACCCCGGCCGTCGGTGATGGCTCCCGCCACCACGTGGAGATCGACGAGCTCCGGCAGAACCGAGTAGTCCATGGTGCTGAACTGCTTCACCGAGTCACCTACCTGCATGCGGCCCTGCTGGAGCGAGCTGACCGCAGTGAGCTCGGGCCGTTGGCGCAGCCGCTGCGCCACCTCCGGGGAGAACCCGAAGAACGAGTCCGTTCGCACGTACCAGTCGGCATTGACACTCCCCCGCAGCGAGGACACGAACGAGTCCCGCAACGAGAAGCCCACCACGAACGACATCGACACCAGCGCCAGCCCGATCATGAGCGCCGCGGCCGTGAACGCGGTCCGGCTCGGCTCGCGGGCCGCGTTCTGCCGGGCCAGCTCGCCAGTGACCTTGTAGAGACGGCGGAACGGCAGCCCGAGCACCCGCGCCACCGGGCTGGCGAACGCGGCGCTGAGCAGTGCGACGCCGATGAAGACCACCAGCGCACCAGCTCCCAGCGCAGCGAAGAGCGGCAGCGTGTCCGGTGCGCTGAGCAGCGCCCACGCGATCGATGCCGCACCCGACGCCACCAGGACGGCGCCGATGGTCCCGAGCAGCCGCACCGACCCCAGGGAGAGCCGGAACCCTTCACGCATCGCCGCGACGGGTGGGATGCGCGTCGCCCACACCGCAGGCAACACTGCGGACACGAGCGTGGTGCCGATGCCGACCGCAAAGGCTGCGACGATCGTGCTCGGCGAGACAATCAAGCGAGTCTCGTCGGTGCCGAATCCACCCGCGGCCAGGATGAGGTTCAGCACCACCGCCAGCCCCAGACCGCCGAAGACACCGATCACCGAGGCCAGCAGGCCGACGAGGAAGGCCTCACCGAAGACCGAGCCCGCGACCTGGGTGCTGCTCGCGCCCACGGCCCGGAGCAGCGCCATCTCCCTGATCCGCTGCCCGACCACGATGAGGAAGGTGTTGAAGATCAGGAAGGCGGACACGAACAGGGTGATGAACGCGAAGGCCAGCAGCACGGAACCGAACACGTCGATGATCGACCCCAGATCGGCCTGGCTCTCCTCCACGACCTGTTCGGTGCGTACCACCTCGTAGCCGGGCGGGAGCACCGCTGCGATCCGCCGCTCCACGTCGGCACTGTCGGCGCCTGACGCGAGCTGCACCTCGATCTGCTGGTACCTGCCCTCCAGGTTGAACACCGACTGAGCCTCGGGGAGGGTGAAGCCCACCAGATAGGCACCGGCGAGCGCATTGGCCTCGCCGAACTTGAAGGTGCCGACGAGCCGGTAGGTGCCGTTGCCCTTCGGGGTCTGCACGGTCACCGTGTCGCCCACCTGGTATCCGGAAGCCTGGTAGAGACGCTCGTCGAACGCGACCTCGTCCCGGGCCGCCGGGGCGGCTCCCTCGGTGAGGATGACCTGCGAGAGCGACGGCTCGGTAGGCCAGCTCACCCCCAGCGGCGGCCCTGCCGTCGGCAACACGGCCTTGCCCGAGGGGTCGATCACCACCGCCGGGATGCCTCCGGCGGAACCCTGGGCGGCGGCGACCCCCGGCACCCGCTGCACCTCGGGGAGCAGTTCTTCGGGCACCGGCCCCGCAGAGCCGAACGCGCCGGTGTCGAAGCGCTCTCGGGCCCGCACCGTGAGATCGATGTTCGCGTTGATGTCCCGGAAGAGCTGGTCGAACTGCGCGCGCACACTGCTGGTGAGCGTGAACGATGCAACAACGAACGACACCCCGAGGATCACCACGATGGTCGTGAGGAGGAATCGGATCTTGTGCTGGAACAAGCCCTTGATCGTCACCTTCAGCATGCCGGATCGCTCCTGATCTCTCTCGAGCCGGCTCTCAGCGACTCGCCTGCTTCAGACGGTCCAGGACCCGCTCGGGAGTGGGGTCAGCCAGCTCCCCCACGATCCGCCCGTCAGCGAGGAACACGACCCGATCGGCATAGCTGGCCGCGACCGGGTCATGGGTGACCATCACCACGGTCTGGCTGAGGCTGTCGACCGCTCGGCGCAAGAACCCGAGGATCTCCGCCCCGGCCCTGCTGTCGAGGTTGCCGGTCGGTTCGTCGCCGAAGATGATCGTGGGCCGACCCACCAGGGCACGGGCCACCGCCACCCGCTGCTGCTGGCCCCCCGACAGCTCGCTCGGGCGGTGCCGGAGGCGGTCGCGCAGCCCGACGGTGTCGATCACCGAGTCGAGCCACTCGCGATCGACCTTCCGCCCCGCCAGGTCGAGCGGGAGGGTGATGTTCTCGATCGCGTTGAGGGTCGGCACCAGGTTGAACGCCTGGAAGATGAAGCCGACGTGATCACGCCGCAGGCGGGTGAGCCGGCGCTCGCTCAGCGCGCCCAGCTCGGTGTCGCCGATGAAGACCTGGCCGGAGGTGAGGTTGTCGAGCCCCGCGACGCACTGCATGAGCGTCGACTTGCCGGACCCCGAGGGCCCCATGATGGCCGTGAAGCGCTGGGCTTCGAACTCGACGGTCACCCCGTCGAGCGCGTGCACCTCGGTGTCCCCGGTTCCGTAGATCTTGGTGGCCTCGACGGTGCGGGCCGCGGCCGTGGAGGCCGACGGCGAGCCCGATGGCATGGCGGTGGCGGTCACGCGTTCACTCCCTGAGATCTGGCGCGTCCTCGCTCCACCCGGCATCTCACACGACCCCTCGCACCTTCTGGCATGTCAAACGCGTGCCAGAGCACGCGTTTGACATGCCAGAACGGCAGGGGTGGGTGAAGCGGTGACGCTGCTGTCCGACAGAGCCTACGGAACACGGCCCCGAACCCCCACCCATTCCGGCGCGGTGGACCGGGACCGCCGCTCGGGCGCGGAGCCGCCGCCTACGGGCGCACGTAGACGAAGCCGTACGCTTCGTCCCGATACGGGACTCCGCTCTCGGTGAGCGCGCCGGCCCAGTTACCGGTACAGGACGGGTCGGTCTCTTCCATCCCATGGTCGGCGACGAGGAAGAACGCCGTTCGGTCGAACACCCCCGCCCGCTCGACCGCGGCCAGGACCTCGCCGATGCGCCCGTCGGTGTCGCGCACACTCGCGGCGGCGATCTCCGAGTACGGCCCACCCTCGTGGAAGGCGGCATCGGTCAGAGAGAAGTTCACCCAGGTGAACCGGGGCAGCGGCCACGACCTCCCGCGGTGATGACCGCTCCAGATGCCCACGAACTGCTCGGTCGCGGTGTGATCGATCAGCGACGACCAGCGGTACTCCTTCACCGGCCGCACGAACATCTGGCTGGTGTGGGGCAGCTCCTCGGCCGGTGGGGGTCGGTCGATCTGCTCTCCCCGGCGCATCAGGTCGAAGATCGAGTAGTCGGCCCCCGTGTCACAGGGCTCGTTGATCGAGACCGCCACCGAACCCGGGAACGCTCGCTTGACAGCCTGGTAGAGGGTCTCGACCCCCGGCTCCAGGGTCTCCATGGCCGTGACCCAGGTGGCGGGCGAGTTGGTGACGAGCTGGGTCTGCTTGACGCGGTCCCACCACGCGTTGTGGAGGATGCCGTGGTGCCCCGGATACGCGCCCGTCAGGATCGTGGTGTGGTTCGGCAAGGTCACCGTGGGCAACGACGACATCGCCCCGTGGGCGAGGGTGGTGCCCATGGCCATCAGCCGGGCGATGTTCGGCGCCTCCCCTCTCGCCACGAGGTCATAGAGGACATTCGCGTTGGCGCCATCGAGCAGGAACCCGACGACATGCGCGGGCGGCGCCGACGAGGAGTCGATCAGCTCCACCAGTGGCTCGCCGTCCTGGCGGGCGAGCAACGCGTCGTCGCGCTCGCCACCGTTCAGACCGAGGCCCCTCCTCGGTGGCGCGCCCATCAACGTGAGCACGGTGGGTGCCACGTCGACCAGCCGGCACGCCCGGGGCACCATCCCGAGCTGGCGCACGCCCGCCCCCGCGAGGACGAACGGCGCCCGGGCCTGCACGACGTCGATCGAACCGTGCTCGCCACGATGACCGCCGTGATCCTCCCAGTTGTGCGCGGCGGTGTGCACCGCCACGAGATCCGGCGCGGCCGGATGGTCGAAGAGCTGGCCGAGCTGCTCGTACGCGAAGGGGTACGCGTTCTCGGTGCGGGACGGGTAGGGAGTGGCGCGCTCGTCGTCCAGCGGCGAAAAACGGTCGGTGCGCTGGTCGCCAAGAGGGTTCCGCCCCTCGACCGCCAGCTCCTCGAACGACCAGCCGTGGCCGTCGGCCCGGCGCCGCACCCGCACCCGGCCATCGACCGCGGCCGCTTCGTAGGTGTCGACGTCGACCTGACGCAGAACCATCTCGACCAGGTGCGCCAACGCCGGGTCGAGCAGTGCCCCCTCCGCTCGCGCCACCGCGTCGAGGTGCTCGTCGGTCGCCGGTCGGGAGCGGTGTTCGGTCGTGGCCATGCCTCAAGCGTAGGCTGCGATCCTGCGCCGGGAAGAACGTCGCCACCCGCAGGAGTGGCGGGCGAACGGCGGGTGAATGGTGGCTGAATGGCAAACCGAGCGAAGGCGAAGGACGGACGACGATGACGGCAGCGCCCGGCGAGAAGCGGTTCGGTGAGGGGGACGCCCACGACTTCCTCGAGCTCGACGCGCTGCTCTCCGACGAGGAGCGCCTGCTGCGGGACACGGTCCGCCAGTTCGTCGGCGACCGCATCCTCCCCGAGGTCGGCGACTGGTTCGAGCGGGGAACCTTCCCCAAGGAACTGGCCAAGGAGATGGGTGCACTCGGCCTGCTCGGCATGCACCTCACGGGCTACGAGTGCGCCGGCACGAGCGCGGTGGCCTACGGCCTGGCGTGCCTGGAGCTCGAAGCGGGCGACAGTGGGGCCCGCAGCTTCGTGTCCGTGCAGGGCTCGCTGGCGATGTTCCCGATCTGGCGGTTCGGCAGCGAGGAGCAGAAGCAGGAGTGGCTTCCCAGGATGGCTGCCGGGGAGGTCATCGGCTGCTTCGGCCTGACCGAGCCCGACTCGGGCAGCGACCCCGCCAGCATGCGGACCACGGCTCGGCGGAACGGATCGGACTGGATCCTCAACGGCACGAAGATGTGGATCACCAACGGCGGCATCGCCGATGTCGCCATCATCTGGGCCCGGACCGACGGCGACTCGGGTACGCCCGGCTACGCGGGGTTCATCGTCCCGACCGACACACCCGGCTTCACCGCCAACGACATCCCGAAGAAGCTCTCGCTGCGAGCATCGGTGACCTCCGAGCTGGTCCTCGACGACGTCCGGCTCCCTGACTCGCTCCGGCTACCCGAGGTGGCCACCATGCGCGGACCGCTGTCGTGCCTCAACGAGGCCCGCTACGGGATCCTCTGGGGGGCGATGGGCGCGGCGCGCGCCTGCTACGAGGCGGCGCTCGCCTATGCCAAGGATCGGGTGCAGTTCGGCGTGCCCATCGCCTCGTTCCAGCTCACGCAGCGCAAGCTCGTCGAGATGATGGTGCGAGTCAACAAGGGCACCCTGCTCGCCCTGCACCTCGGCCGCATGAAGGACGAAGGTCGGCTCACCTCCGCACAGGTCAGCTTCGGCAAGATGGACAACGTGCGGGAGGCCCTGTGGGTGGCTCGCGAGGCCCGCTCGGTGCTCGGCGCGAACGGCATCACCCTCGAGTACCCCGTCATCCGCCACATGAACAACCTCGAGAGCGTCTTCACCTACGAGGGCACCAACGAGGTGCACACCCTGGTGCTCGGGCAGGCGATCACCGGCCTCAACGCCTTCACCTGACGACTCAGGCGCGGCTGCGCCGGGCGCTCGCCGCGAGCTGACGCACGATCGAGCCTGCGGCCAGGTGGAAGAGCGGCTCCAGGCCACCTTCCACGATCACCAGGGCATCGGAGCGGATGCCGTTGACGATCGAGACCCGGCCCTGTCCGATGCGCAAGGTCGCGGCGGTGCCTTCCATCCGCACTCCGACCGCCAGCACGACCGGGCTCCACAACAGCAGCGAGCGCACAACGGTGTGACCGAGGTACGAAGGCAGCGCCTCGGCCAGCAGGTGGACGACCAGGTTCGCGTCGTCGCCAGACGGCAGCTCCGGCTCAGGGAGCGCCGGCGCGACCCGCACCGCGACCTTCAACGCGCCGGCCACCGCCACCGCGGGGAGGAGTGCCGGCAGCACCAGCGCCACCGCGGCCACCTGTCCCACCGTCGCGAGCACGCCGGCAGGGCGGCGGCTCAGCAACTCGTCGGCGAGCAGGCCAGCGCCGTTCATGAGCAAGCTGCTGAGCTGGGCTCGAGCCACGGTGGCCCGGGTCGAGCGCACCACCGGCGCCGGGAAGACGGCCTCGAGGGTGGTGGCATCGAGAGGCATGCCGGCCTCGGCGCACGCCCGGGCGTAGGCCACCAGCGCCTCGGTGGTCTCGTCCGGGTCGGCCGGACCCAGGAACTCCTGCCAGGCTCCGTGGACCCACGCCAGCACCCGGCAGCCGTTGACATCGGCGACCGTGATCACCAGCTGCTCGCGGGTACGGGAACCGAGCCCCGTCCCCGGCAGGTGGGCCTCCAGCAGGCCGGGAGCGACTCGTCCCAGCTCAGCCACCCAGGCCCCTAGGCGCCGAACCCGTGCCGCGGGGCGCTCCCCGTCCCCTTCCATCACCATCAACACTACGGCCGGGCTCTCCAGCCCGGCCGGATCCCTGCCACATCCCCGCCGAAGCCCTGGCGGCGCCCGATCGGGGAGCTACCAAACGCCCTGATCGCCCCGCATGGGCCGTCCGGCCTAGTATTAGGTCTAAAGGCCTAGTCACCCGGTGCCGATGGAGGGGACGTGACCGACCTGGCCAACGCATCGCTCGACGGCATCGACAGCGTGCTGGCCGGCCTCCCGCCGGCCTGCGTGGTCGCCTCGAGCGGCGTCGCCCGCCTCGTGGTCGGCCCGCCGGGTGCCTTCGTGCTGCTGCCCTCCGGCGCGGATCCCTCCACGACCGCCGAACGGGCCGGCCACTTGGCGGCCACGACCCGCGCTGCGCTCGCCGAACACGTGAGCTGGGTGCCGTTCATCGACGCCGTCGTCATCCACGACACGCCGCTGCGCAACGGCTCGGCCACCTCGGTGCCCTTGGACCTGCTCCCCGAGACGCTGGTGGAAGGACCGGTCGTGATCGATCCCAGTACCGTCGCCATGATCAGGCACCTGCTCGACGAAGGGCAGCTGCCGAACTGGCGGACGGGCGTGTGCTCGGAGGATGGCAAGATCGACCTGTGCGAACCGGTCGACGACGTCCCCGCCGCCAGCTGATCCCCCACACCAACGGGACCTCCTCGTGACCAGCGCGACCAGGCTGGTCGAGTCGACCGGTGGCGCCCGACTGGCAGTCCACGACCTCGGCGGGAGCGGCCATCCCCTCCTGCTGACGCACGCCACCGGGTTCCACGGCCGGGTCTGGGCCCCCCTGGCTCGACACCTCGAGGGACACGGGTTCCGGTGCTGGGCTCCGGACCTGCGAGGCCATGGTGACTCGACCGCACCGGATGACGGGCAGTTCCACTGGGACGGCTTCGCCGACGACGTGCTGGCTGTGGTCGACGCGCTGGGGATGCGCCGGCCGTTCGGCGTCGGACACTCCAAAGGAGGCGCCGCGCTCCTGCTGGCCGAGGAGCGACGGCCCGGCACCTTCCGGGCGCTGTACCTGTTCGAGCCGGTGGTGTTCCCCCCCGACGTGGTCGAGGCCGCCGACCACGCCGGATCGAACCCCCTCGCCGAGGGTGCGCTCCGCCGCCGGTCCGAGTTCGAGTCCTTCGACGCCGCCTACGACAACTTCGCCACCAAACCCCCCTTCTCAGCCCTCGACCCGGAAGTGCTGCGGGCCTACGTCGACTACGGCTTCGCCCCTACCGCTGCCGGGACGGTGATCCTCAAGTGCCGCCCGGAGCACGAGGCGCAGATCTACCGGATGGGCGCGACCCACGGTGCCTTCGCACGGCTCGACCGGGTGACCTGCCCGGTGGTCGTGGCGCGGGGCGGGGTCACCGGGTTCGGGCCCGCGGCCTTCGTCGAGCGCATCGTGGACGCGCTCCCCCACGGTCGCATCGAGGAACATCCCGAGCTCGGACACTTCGGACCTCTCGAGCGGCCGGAGGAGATCGCCACCGCCATACGACGGGCGTTCGCGGCGGCGTGACCCCGGGATACAAGCTCCGTATGAGGTCTGGACCCGCGGACGCTTCTGCCCGGTCAGGATCGTTGACGAAGCCCTGGTGACGGCCGTGATGGTTGGGTGAGGCTGCGCAGCCTGCTCAGCGGATGACGGCCTGCACCTCCACCACCCGCACCGGCACACTCGACGAACGCTCCAACACCCCCAGATCCCCCACCTCACCGGTGGTCGCCTCCCAACTGCTCGCGTAGGTGATAGTGGCCGTCACCACGAACACCCCCGACGGCTCACTGGTCGACGGCCAGATGTAGGTGTGCGTACACCCACTCACCTGACCCGCCGGCGGACGCCCCGGGTCATACACGACT
>NZ_DAIUCK010000117.1:0-8896 GCF_036846205.1 Rhabdothermincola sp.
CCGCTTCGCCGAAGCAGGAGCCGCGGCTGTCGTGGTGGCGGATCGTGACGCCAGCGGCGCCGAGCGGGTGGCGGCGGAGATCGGCGGGGTGGCGGCGCCCACCGACGTCACCCGTGAACCCGAGATCGTGGCACTGATCGAGCGCACCGAAGCCGAGCACGGCCCGATCGATCTGTTCTGCTCGAACGCCGGGATCCTCGCGGTCGGCGGTCCCGAGGTGCCCGACGACACCTGGCGGCGGATCATCGACGTGAACGTGATGGCCCACGTGTGGGCCGCCAGGCACCTCGTCCCCCGGATGCTCGGGCGAGGCGGCGGGTACCTGCTGAACACCGCGTCGGCCGCGGGGTTGCTCAGCCAGATCGGCTCCGCCCCCTACACGGTCACCAAGCACGCGGCGGTGGCCTTCGCGGAGTGGCTGGCCATCACCTACGGGGATCGGGGTCTGAAGGTCTCCGTGCTCTGCCCTCAAGCCGTCGACACCCCCATGATCGGGGGCATCGCCAGCGGTGGGGTGGCAGGCGTCGACGGCGTGCTCTCCCCCGATGCCGTGGCCGAAGCGGCCCTGGACGGCTTGGCCGCCGAACGCTTCCTGATCCTGCCCCACCCCGAGGTCGCCGAGTACGTGCGCCGCAAGGCCGACGACCCCGAGCGCTGGCTGGCGGGCATGCGCCGCCTGCAAGCCCGCTTCCTCGGTGGACCGTGAGCCAGCGGCCCGACCCCGGTCGCAGTCCACGCCGGACCCTGGACCCGTTCCCGGAGCCGGGCCTCGCGGCTCTGGGGCTCCGGCCGGGCGACCGCGTCCGGTTCCGCCGCCGGGCCGACGAGCGATGGAAGGAAGCGGTCGTGGTGCGGCGGGAGCGTGATGGGAGCGTCGGGTTGCGCGACGCCAAAGGTGCCGCCCGGGCGATCACCATCGAGCGCCTCCAGGTGCGCACCACCGGGCCGCGAGGAGGGACCGTCTGGGAGAGCCTGGCCGAGCGGGCCGCCCGCACCGAGCAGCTCGAGCTCCTGTGACCGGACGGCTCCACCTGGACCACCTCTCTCCCGGCGACGTACCGCTCGCGCTGGCCGAACGGCACCGGGCCATGGTGGTCGACGAGCGACTCGAGGTCGCCGTCGACCCGGGATGGCCCCGGGCACGTCTGCGCGACGTGGTCACCGGGGCGGGCTTCGAGGTGGAGTTCATCCAGCAGCCCGGACGCAGGACGGATGGGCTGGTGGTCACCGCCCGCCGGGCCCACACCCTCGCCGACACCGTGGCGCCCGGCATGCATCTGCTCGTGGTGGGCCTGAACCCCAGCCTCTTCGCGGCCGATGCCGGGGTGGGCTTCGCCCATCCAGGTAACCGGTTCTGGCCTGCGGCGCTGGCCGCGGGCCTGGTCACGGTCGACCGCGATCCGATCCACGCCCTGCTCCACCACGGGATCGGCATGACCGATCTGGTCAAGCGAGCCACCGCGCGGGCCCACGAGCTGTCCACCGCCGAGCTGCGTGCCGGGCTGGAGCGGGTCAGCCGGCTGGTCGAGTGGTTGCGACCGGGCGCGGTGTGCCTGGTGGGGATCACCGGCTGGCGAGCGGCCGCCGGCCGGCAGGCCACCGTGGGTGTGCAGGCGGGCGGGCTCTCGGGCTCCCCTCTCTACGTCATGCCCAACACCAGCGGCGTGAATGCCCACGCCTCACTCAGCGAGCTCGTCGAG
This sequence comes from Rhabdothermincola sp., assembly GCF_036846205.1. Lineage (NCBI taxonomy): Bacteria > Bacillati > Actinomycetota > Acidimicrobiia > Acidimicrobiales > Iamiaceae > Rhabdothermincola > Rhabdothermincola sp. Next base: position 1,701 of record NZ_DAIUCK010000117.1, read on the forward strand.
CACCTCCGAGCGGCGCGCGCGCTCGCCCGCTGCGGTTGAGCGCCACGCCCGCGGCCACCAGCGCGAGGGCCACCGCGGCGAGCAGCGCCGCCGCCACACCGGTCACCGGCAGCACGCCGGTGGCGGCTGACGACCGGTGCTCGGCCGCGTGCTCGGTTTCGGCGGGCGACTGAGGGGCCGACACCCCCTGGCCAGGAGCGGTGGTCGTGGTGGTGGTCGCCGCCGGATCCTCGACCGCCGCCGGCAACGATGCGTTCGACACCGGTGCCGCGATCTCGCCGTACCGGGCCTGCACCGTCGCCCGGTACCGCACCCCCTTCACCGGGTCCGCCAGCCGGTAGCCGGTCACGTCGCCGCCCACCTCGACCGACAGCGGCTCGAGCGACGCGGTGCGGCGGAGCTCCGATCCGGCGGCGAGCACGCCCCCACCCTCGCTCTCGGGTTCGATGTCCACCCGGTACGCCGTCGGCTCCCCACCCGATGGCGGCGGGTTCCACGTGACCACCAAGCCACCGGATCCGTCCGCGGTGATGGTCACCCCCGTCGGGATCCGGTCGGGCCGGTACTCCCGGCAGGGCTGGTTGCGCACCGACGGGCACGCCGGGTACTCGCTCGGGACGCTCGGCGCCAGCGAGGCGGGCAGCACCGGCAGGACCAGCCGGGAGGGCCGACCGGCGCTGTGCGCGATGTCATTGTGGGAGCCGTCGACCCCACCGGTGGTGAACTCCCAGAACGGTTGGTTCCCTCCGGGTGCCTCGATGTTGAGCCGCAGGCGTGAGCCTTGCCGGAACACGTGGGCGAACGGGAACAGCGCGATGCGCACCGGCACGAACTGCCCCGCGGGCATCGGGGCGGCGTCGGCCTCGAGGAACGTGTGGAAGGGCTCGAGCTCGGTGGAGCGCGCCTCGTCGAGGGCCCGCCCCCGGGCTCGCAGCCACCCGCTCTGCACGTAGCGCTCCTGTCCGTCCGGACGGACCTCGGTGATGGTCACCTCGAGATCGGTGTCCGGCGCGCCCGAGCGCAACCAGAGATCGACGCTGCCCATCCCGGCGATCGCCGTGTCGACGGCGAACGGATCGGTCACGAAGCTGCGCGCCGTGCCCTCGGCCAACGGCTCCCAATCGAGGACCGCGTCACGCTGCCAGATCGCCTCGGTGGAGCCGGAGAACGTGCGCGCCGGCTTCGCCGAGGGCGAGTAGGTGTAGGACGAGACGCCCCGGGGCTCCCCGTCGGGGATGGTGGGCGGCGTGCTCGAGAGGCGACCGTCGGCGTCGAGGTACCAGCTGGTGGTGACCGCTCCGGGAACGGGCCAGTTCGCATAGGTGGTCTCCGCGGTGGACAGCGGCATCCCTGGCGCGGCAGCGGTGCCACCGTTCTCCCACAACACCCGGACCTTGGGCTCGGCCTCATACGCCGCCAGTGCCGATCCGTAGTCGGGGTACCCGATGAAACGATCCGGCGGGAGCGTCGCCGGTGCGCCGAACAGCGTGGTGTAAACGTCGCCGACGGCGAAGCGCACCAGGGGATTGACCATCGGGATGCGCCGCCCGACGTAGAAGTCGACGAACTCCAGCACCCTGGTGAGCTGCTCCGGGCCCAGCGGCTCGACATGGGTGCCGTTGGTGAGCGTCACCTTGAGTGGGATCGACGGATCGAAGTCGTCGACCATGGTCGAGAAGTGGCCACCGGTCTGCTCATCCTGAAACGAGCCCGACAGGTACACGGGCACCTGGATGCGGTTGACGAACGTGCGTGGCGCCAGGGCATCGAAGCGGGGCTCGTAGTAACGCTCGGGCTGGATCTGGCCCAGCAGGTCGGCTGACTGCAGGCGCAGCTTCTGGTTGGCCCTGCAGATCGTGTCGCCGTTGTTGATCCGGGTCTTGGCCCACCCGGCCGCGGCCGGTTTGGCGGCGTTGACCCGATCGGTCGCCCAGCCGAGCGCGAACCCGCTGTTGAGGATGCCGCCGGGGTAGAGGGTGGAGCGGACGGTGTCCGCGATGACCGACAACGGGGTGATCGCCCGCAGGTGCGGGGGTCGGGTCGCGGCCACGAAGAGCTGGCTGATCCCCGGGTAGGAGATCCCCACCATCCCGACGTCGCCGTTGGACCAGCTCTGGCGGGCGAGGGCCTCGATCACGTCGTACCCGTCGAGCGACTGGAGGGTCTCGAAGTAGTCGAACGCCCCTCCCGAGCAGCCGGTGCCACGCATGTTCACCCCCACCACGAAGTAGTCGTGGACCGTGAACACCAGGGTCTCCGGCGAAGCCTGGCCGGGTGCACTGGGGTCGTAGCCGGAGTAGTTCACCAGCACCGGGTAGCGCTTGCCGGGCTGGTAGTTGAGCGGTGGGCTCACGTTCACACTCAGGGTCGTGCCGTCGCGGGTGGGCAGGTACCCGTAGCCGATGGGGATGGTGATCGCGTCGTAGAACGAGTCATCCGGGTGGTCGGTCGGCTCCGACACCGTGAGCGGGGCTGACAGCTGGCCGCTCTGGCGCACCCGGTAGCCGCCACCGGAGGGAACCTGGCGGAACAGGTACGCGCCCTGGCTGTCCGCGATCCCGCTGGCTACGACGGTGTCGCTGGCATCGAGCAACTCGACCGGGACCCCGGGGGTGAGGTCCACGACCCAGACCTGGTTCACGCTGCCGTGAGCCGCGAACGGTGGGGGTGCCGCGTCCACCCGGCCCGAAGGCGCTAGGCCGACGAGCCCCGTAGCCATCACGAGCGCCACGAGGAGCACGAGCCCGCGACGAGCACCGACCGTTCGTGGTGACACCGGATCCCCCTTCCTCCCGGGCGCCGTCTGGCCCGGCAGAGCACTCAACGTAGCAATAGGGTGGCTGCATGCGAGTGCGCCTCGAACCCCAGGACGAGTACCTGCACGAGCTCGGCCCGGAGCCGACGTTCAACGAGAGCATGTACTTCAACGTCTACGACCCGGCGGCGCGGCTGGGTGGGTTCTTCCGCCTGGGCAACCGGGCCAACGAGGGCCGAGGCGAGATGACGGTGTGCCTCTACCTCCCCGACGGCCGGGTGGCGTTCATGTTCCAGCGCCCGGAGGTCCACACCAACGACGCGTTCGACGCTGCAGGCATGCGGTTCGAAGTCGTCGAGCCCTTCGAGCAGCTCACGGTGTCCTACGCCGGGCGGGTGGTGCTGCTCGAGGATCCGCTGGCGATGGCCGATCCCCGTCGGGCCTTCACCGAGAACCCGCACGCCGACTGCGAGGTGGCGCTCGTCTACCGGCGGGTGAGCGACATGTTCGGTGGTGAACCCGAGGAGACCCACGAGCGCCCGGGGGAGGAGTTCGCCCGGGGCCACTACGAGCAACTCGTGTCAGCCGCGGGGACCTGCCGGGTGGGTGAACAGGAGTGGCAGCTCGCCGGGTTCGGCCTGCGGGACCACTCCTGGGGGCCACGCACCTGGCAGGCGCCGTGGTACTACCGCTGGCTGACCGCCAACTTCGGGCCCGAGTTCGGCTTCATGGGGTCTCGCATCGCCCGGCGCGACGGCGAGGGGACCCGCGGGGGCTTCGTGTGGGACGGCGAGCGGATGATCCCGGTGAACGACTTCCGGATCAGCACCGGCTGGGAAGGTGAGGAGCGCTACCACCGCAGCATCGAAGCGGTCCTGCGGGCGGCGGGCTCGGGCGGCGAACCGCTCGAATGGACCGTCACCGGCCGGGTACTGAACCTGATCCCCCTGCGAAACCGGCGCGACGGGCTGGTGACCCGGATCTCCGAGGGCCTCACGGAGTGGACCCTCGGGGACGGCCGGGTGGGCTACGGCTGGTCCGAGTACCTCGACCAGATCGTGGACGGCACGCCGGTCGGCCTGGAGGAATAGCGCATCGGCCCGGTCGCCGGCGTCACCAACTCGAACGTTCGGGTGCCGGGCGTTCGCCCCTCAACGAGCGCCCGGCACCTGAACACCTGTGCAGCCCCGGAGATCACCGGACGGGGCGCACCACCTCCCGCCACCGATTGCGGTGGCCCTGCCAGACCGGGCTGGGCTCCAGCCGGGCGCCGAGGCCCGCGACGCGAGGCGCCACGAAGGCAGCCAGCGCAGGCCGGAACTCGGGGGCCAGGACATCCCCGCCCAGCCAGGGGTTCCGACGAGCCCGGTCGATCCTCCACTGCAGCTCGACGACCTCTCGATCCAGGGGATCCGAGGTCCCGGGGGCGGTGGAGAACGCTTCCGTGAGGGCCATGCGACAAGTGTCACCCCCCGGAATCTCTAGGGCAATAGGTCTTATAACTCTATTGATTCAAGGAATCGACCAATCTCATCGATTCATTCCTTAGGATCGATCAGGTGGAGGTGCGTCGCCGTTGGCGAGCGTGGCGAGCGTGGTGAGCGAGGACGGGACCGCCGGCGCGGCGGCGACTTCCCAGCGCGAGCCGGAGACCAAGGGCGAGCGCACTCGGCGACGGTTGCTCGAGATCGCCATCGAGCGGTTCGGGGAACGGGGGTACCGGGCCACCTCGGTGTCGGAGATCGCCCGGGCGGCCGGTCTCACCCAGGCGGCGGCGTACGCCTACTTCCCGAGCAAGGAAGCCCTGTTCGACGCCGCGGTCGACGCCGACGCGTCGGCACTGATCAGTGAGGCCGAGTCCAGGTTGGCCGGGACTCCGGTCCGCCAGCTCGTGCCCATGCTGCTCGTGCTGTTCCTCGGCGGGCTCGACCGGCACCCGCTGGTGCGGCGGGTGCTCAGCGGCCAGGAGCCCGAGGCGCTCGCCCGGCTGGTCGATCTGCCGGTCCTGGGTCGGCTCACCGGTGACATCGCAGATGCCGTCCGGACCGGGCAGGGCCGAGGTGAGGTGCGTGCCGACCTCGACGCCGACCTGTTCGCCAGCGGGGCGGAGACCATCGTGCTCAGCCTGCTGATGAGCGTGAGCCAGGTCGGGTCCTCCACCGAGGCTCGCCGGCAGCTCGGGGTGCTGACGATCTTCGACGCGGTGCTGAGGCCACCGACATGAGCCTCTCCGAGCTCGTCGCAGACCCTCCGCACGACGACGAAGGCCGGGCCAAGGGCGAGACCAAGGGCGAGCGGACCCGGCGCCGGTTGCTGGAGCTGGCCATCGAGCACTTCGGTTCGGGTGGCTTTCGAGCCACCTCCGTCTCCGAGATCGCCCGGGCCGCAGGCGTCACCCAAGCCGCGGTCTACGCGTACTTCGCCAACAAGGAAGACCTGTTCGTGGCCGCGGTCGATGCCGATGCCAGCTCACTCATCGCCGAGTCACGAGCCGCGGTGGCCGGCACGCCGATCCGGCAGTTCATCCCGGCATGGATCGTGGAGCTGTTCGCCCGCCTCGACCAGCACCCGCTCGCTCGCCGTGTGCTCGCTGGCCAGGAGCCCGAGGTCGTCCCCCGGCTGATCGAGCTGCCTGCGCTCGCGGTCGCCACCGGCCAGTTCGAAAGGGAGCTGCGCGAGGCGCAGGCTCGGGGCGAGGTGCGGACAGATCTCGACGCTCGCCGGATCGCGGCCGGTGCCGAGGCCCTGATCGTGTCGCTGCTGTTCTCCACGGTGCAGGTGGGCGGGCTGGCCACCACCCGGCACCAGGCGGGGGTGGTCGAAGCCTTCGATGCCATGCTCCGCCCGCCGGCCTGAAACCGTCTCGCCGAGCGCGCGCTGCCAAGCCGCGATCGACCCGAATGTCAGAGCGATCTCAGCGAGGCGCGAGGTCGCGGATCGCCTGCCGCTGGTCCACCCCCGGGAAGGGCAGGATGGCCAGCGCCGGGGTCGTGACCCCGTTGGCCACGTAGCGCTGCACGTGTTCCCGGCACGCCTCGGGGGGCCCGTGCACGATCAGCTCGTCGACCAGCGAGTCGGGGATCTGCTCCAGCGCCGCCTTGCGGTCGCCTTCGCGCCATCTGGCCCACATGCCGGCGAGCTGGTCGCCCCGGCCCAGCCATTCGTGGAACTTCGCGTATACCGGCACGTTCAAGTAGGCGGCGATGGCGAACCTCCCGAACCCTCGCGCGGTGTCGGCGTCGACCCCGGGGGCCACGAAGATCCGGGCCACGATCTCCTTCTCGGTGCCGTCGGCGTTCGGCCCGAACTGGCGCACGACGGGTGCCACCCGGGCCACGTCGTCGGCTGACAGCCAGTTGATGATCGCGCCGTCCCCCTCGCGACCGGCGAGGCGCAGCATGCCTTCCCGCAGGGCCGCGATCAGGATCGGTACCGGCTCTTCGGGCACCACGCCGAGCCGGAAGCCGCTCACCGAGAAGGTCTCGTAGTCCTGCGTGACCTTCTCGCCCGCCATCGCAGCCCGTAGGAAGCGCACCATGTCGCGCACCCGCTCGTAGGGCGCCTCGAAGGGGATGCCGTTCCAGCGCTGCACGATCACGTCCGACGAGGTGCCGATACCGAAGGCGAACCGCCCGGGTGCGGCCTGGGCCAGCGAGCCGACCGATTGAGCCAGGCAGGCGGGTCCCCGGGTGAACGCGGGGACGATGGCGGTACCGAGCCGCAACGACGGCGCCCACACCGAGGCCAGCGCCAGCGGTGTGAACGCGTCGGCGCCGTCGGCCTCGGCCGACCACACGTCGGTGTATCCCAGGTCCGCGAGCTCCACGACCCAGTCACGCTGCTGATGCAGCGGCACTCCGTTGAACGGGATGGTCATGCCGTACCGACTCATCACAGCCCCCTCCGCCGAACCTGGCGCGAACAGCGACCCGCAACCTACCCGGCCACGGTCAGTCACCCCTCCAGAGCCGGATGATCGCCGACTGACTGGCGGTCGCCATGAGCGTGCCGTCCTCCGCCCACAGGTACACGGTGCCGTGGCCGAAGCCGTGATTGATGAGATCGATGCGGATGTCGACCAGCACCCACTCGGTGTCGACCACGTTGGCCACCCGCAAGGTGTTGTCGAGGCTGTTACTGGTGATCTCGGCTTCCACCAACTCGCCGAGGCCGAGCGGCACATAGTCACCGAGCACCGCGAGCGACGAGGCGGACACGCCCAACAGATCGGGCATGCGGGTCCACACCGCGGTGCGGCCGTTGCGGCCGTCCCGGAGGGCCCAGCGCTGGTCGAGGCGCATCATGATCGACTCCGAGACCACCCGGCGGGGCTCTCGACGCTCGCACTCGTCGGGCGGCGGCACCTCGGGGCGGGCGACCCACTGGCCCCGCTCGGGGAAGGGGCGTGATCCGAGCGCGGCGTTCACGGTGAGGATCTCGG
>NZ_DAIUCK010000118.1:0-8637 GCF_036846205.1 Rhabdothermincola sp.
ACCACCACCACCGCCGTCGGCGCCCCAGAAACAACGAATGCGCCAGCGTGTTGGTTCCCGTCATTCACCGCCGCGCCAGCCCAGCCAGTTGGAACCAGCCAGACCAACGAGCCCACCGCTCCGATCACGAACCGGAGGACATGGCGCACCCCGCCACCCCCTCCCATCGCGCATCGACCACGACATCGTCGACCTTCCAGAGCCCGTCGACGTGAAGAAGCGTCGCCTCGGCGTGCGTCGTGACCACCGCGTTGTTCAACACAGCGCCGTCCTGCACGGAGAGCACGAGGCCGTCGTCGACTGCGCAGTCTCGGATCGCCGCTCGCCCCTCACCGATCTCCGTCACCACTGCCTCATGGCGATACACCGAACCCGGTGGAAGACGGAGCAGTACCCCCGCAATACGGTTCTGTTGAATGGAATCCCGAGCTCGCTCCAAGGCTTCACCCGTGTAGTAACGGGCAAGGCCCGGATGATCGGGATTGGGCGGATCGTTCGCGGCGAGCCACGTGTCCCAATACCCCTGGTACGCCGCGAGGATCGCTTCCTCATCGGAACGGGGCTGGGTGGTGGGGCTCGTCTGCTCGACCGTCGACGACGGCGGAGGAGCCGGCGTCACACCCGGCGCCGACCCCTCCCCCTCACTCCCACCACCACACCCGGCGAACAGGACACCGAGCACCAACACACCGAACACACGGCGCATCGAAGCCCTCCCAGATCCGCCCTCGCCGTTGCGGCTCCGGAAGCTACGAACGACCAGCACCACCTCTCAAGCGGCATCCGTCACATCGCGGACCCTCCGTAGCCCCCGAACCACGATCCGCGACAACAACCGAAACGGCGTTTCAGATCACGCTCTCGCCCGCCTCGACTCGCGCTCGCAGCATCGACGCCAACCGGGCCCGGTGGAACACCGCGTCGCCGAAGGCTCGCTCGTCGAGCTGCGACCGCTTCAGGAAGAGGTGCACGTCGGACTCCCACGTGAAGCCGATCCCCCCGTGCACCTGCAACGCCGACGCGGTCACCCGACGGGCCGCGTCCGAGCACCAGGTCTTGGCCGTCGAGGCGGCGATCGACCGGTCGGGGTCGTCCGCGGCCACGCACCACGCCGCCCAGTACGCGCTGGAGCGCATCCCCTCTACGTCCACCAGCATGTCCGCACACCGGTGCTTGACCGCCTGGAACGATCCGATCGGGCGCCCGAACTGCTCCCGGTCCTTGGCGTAGGCCACCGCCAGCTCCAGCGAGCGGGAGGCGAGCCCGAGCAGCTCGGCCGAGTAGGCCGTGGCCCCCAGGTCGCAGAACCGCTCCAGCGCATCGACCCCCCCGAGCCGCACCGCAGGTGTGCCGTCGAAGACCAACCAACCCACCTCGCGGGTGCGATCCATCGCCGGTTCCGCCGCGGGCCGTCCGCCGGCGCGCAGGTCGACCGCGAACACCGCGTCCTCCGAGCGCACCACCGCCACATCCGCCGACGGCGCGTACACCGCGGGCTCGGTGCGACCGGCGAGCACCCACCCCTCGCCGGTCGGTTCCGCCCGGACCGGCGACCAGGCGATGGTGGCGATGGACGCTCCGCGCACCAGCGGCTCGACCCACTCCGGCGCAGCGTCCGCCAGCATCGTCAGGGCGACGATCTGCTGGAGCACGGGCGCGGGCGCCACGTGTGCGCCGACCTGCTCGAGCAGCACCGCCACCTCGACGAAGCCGAGCCCGAGACCCCCGCAGGATTCGGGGAGCGCGATCGCGGTCCAGCCCTGCTCGACCATCGCGGCCCACAGCTTCGGGTCGAACCCGCCGCCGGCATCGACCACCGCCCGAACCTGCGTCGGCGACGCGTAGCCGGCCAGCAGCTCACGAGCCGCGTCGCGCAACGCGAGCTGGTCGGCGGAGAGCTCGAAGTCCACGGCCAGACCATACCTGACGTCCGTGTCAGCCCTCGGGGTGCCGGCGTCTAGGATTGATCCGCCTATGGACCTCGCTCCCACGCCCGATCAGCAGGCGTTCCGGGCCGAGTGCCGGGCATGGCTGCAGGCCAACCTCCCCTGGGAGTACGGCAAGGGGCTCCCCCCGCACTTCGACGACCTGGCCGAGGAGGTCGCCTTCCTGCGCGGGTGGCAGCGCCGGCTGGCCGAGGACCGGTGGGTGGGGGTGACCTGGCCCGAGCGCTACGGCGGGCGCGGCGCCGGCGCGCTCCATCACTACATCGTGCAGGAGGAGCTGGCGCGGGCCCGTGCCCCGGAGCTGGTCGGGCGCATCGGCGTCAACCTGGTCGGCCCCACCCTGCTGGCCCACGGCACACCCGAGCAGCGGGACCGCTGGCTGCCGGCGATCCTCGACGCCACCGAGCTGTTCTGCCAGCTCTTCAGCGAGCCGGGCGCCGGCAGCGACCTCGCCGCGCTGGCCACCCGGGCCGAGCGGGTCGAGGGCGGCTGGCGCATCAACGGGCACAAGGTGTGGACCTCGTACGCCCAGTTCGCCGACTGGGGGCTGCTGCTCGCCCGCACCGACCCCACCGCGCCGAAGCACCAGGGCATCTCGGCGTTCGTCATCGACATGCATCAGCCCGGGGTGGAGGTCCGCCCGCTGCGCCAGATCACCGACGAGTACGACTTCAACGAGGTGTTCTTCACGGACGCCTTCGTGCCGGAAGAGAACCTGATCGGCGCCGAGAACGACGGCTGGCGGGTCTCCTCCTCGACGCTCACCCACGAGCGAGGTACCAACCCGCGCCAGCTCGTCATCCACGCCCAGCTGCTGGAGGAGCTGCTGCGCCTGGCCCTCGAGCAGGACCGCTTCGACGACCCTCGCCTCCAGCAACGCCTGGCCGAGGCCTACGTGGAGGTCAGGCTGTTCCAGCTGCACAACTGGCGATCCCTGTCCCGTCTGGCGCACGGGCGCGAGCTCGGGCCGGAAGGCAGCGCGCTGAAGCTGTACTGGAGCGAGATGAGCAAACGGCTGCACGACACGGCGATGGCGGTGCTCGCCGACGCGGCGCCGCTGTGGTGGGGGGCGTCGGGCAATCCCGGCGGCGGCCGCTGGCAACGGAGCTGGCTCTACTACCACGCGGCCTCGGTCTTCGCGGGCACCAACGAGATCCAGCGCACCATCATCGGCGAGCGGGTGCTCGGCCTGCCCCGGGAGCCGAAGCAGGAGGCCAAGGCCCAGTGAGCGAGTTCGAGACCCTGCTGTACGACGTCGACGGCCCGGTGGCCACGATCACCCTGAACCGCCCCGACCAGGCCAACGCGCAGTCGATGCAGCTCATCGACGAGCTCGACCGCGCGCTCGACCTGGCCGACGCCGACGACGCCGTGCGGGTGGTGATCCTCGCCGCGGCCGGCAAGCACTTCTCCTCCGGCCACGACCTGAAGGAGCTGGTCGGACCGAGTGCGGATCCCGAGCTGCAGCGCCGCCGGGCCACCGCCGAGGGCAAGTTCCGCCACGAGCGCCAGATGTACTTCGACCGCTGCGTGCGGCTCTACGAGTTCCGCAAGCCCACCATCGCCGCGGTGCAGGGACGCTGCATCGCCGCGGGTCTGATGCTGGCCGCCATGTGCGACCTGATCGTCGCCGCCGACGACGCGGTGTTCCAGAACCCCGTCGCCCGCATGAGCGGCGCGGGGGTGGAGCTGCTGGTGGAGCCGTGGGAGCTGGGCATCCGCAAAGCCAAGGAGTTCCTGCTCACCGGCGACGAGATCGACGCCCGCGAAGCCTGGCGGCTGGGGATGGTGAACCAGGTGGTGCCCCGGTCCGAGCTGGCCGCGGCGGCGCGAGCCATGGCCGACAAGATCGCGCTGGTGCCTCCCGTGACCGCGGAGCGCATCAAGGACTCCATCAACCAGACCTTCGAGCTCATGGGCAAGCGCCACTCGTGGAACTTCCACTTCATGGCCCACCACTTCACCCACAACACCGCCACCGCGCTCGGCAAGCTGGCCGAGCGCGAGCAGATGGGCTCGATGAAGGAGGTCTTCGAGGCTCGCGATCGGGGCGACGCCTAGATGGGCGGTCCCCTCGAAGGACTGCGGGTCATCGACGTCGGGACCCGCATCTCGGCACCGTTCTGCGCCGGTCTGCTCGGCGAGATGGGCGCCGAGGTGATCAAGGTCGAGCAGCCCGGCGTCGGCGACTTCATGCGCGAGATCGGCCCGTTCGTGCCCGTCGAGGGCGACGACGGCCCCGGGCACTCCCTGTTCTGGTCGGTGGAGGGGCGGGGCCGCAAGGGCGTGACCCTGGACCTGCGCAAGCCCGAGGGCCAGGAGCTCTTCCGCCGCCTCTGCCGCCACGCCGACGTGGTGTGCGAGAACTTCCGACCGGGGACGATGGAGCGCTGGAACGTCGGTCCGACCGACCTCGATCCCCGGCTGGTGATGGTGCGCATCTCGGTCTTCGGGCAAGACGGGCCCTCGTCGCTGCGGCCAGGCCTCGACCGCCTGGGCATCGGCTACGGGGGCCTGCTGCACCTCACCGGCTACCCGGATCGTCCCCCGGTGCGACCGGGAGTCACCGTGAGCGACTACCTCACCGGGGTGTTCGCGGCCCACGCGGCGCTGGCTGCGCTCTACCGGCGCGACGCGCGCCGCACCGGCACCGGGGCCGTGGTCGACGCGTGCCTGTACGGGTCGGTGCTGCGGATCCTGGAGTGGACGATCGCCGGCTACGACCGGCTCGGCATCGTGCGCGAGCGCGAAGGCAACCGGCTGGCCAACTCCGCCCCGCTCGACAACTACCCCACCGCCGACGGCAGGTACGTGTGCATCGTGGCCGGCTCCGACGCGAACTTCCGCCGGCTGTGCGCGGCCATGTCCCGACCCGAGCTGGCGACCGACGCCCGATTCGCCCGCCTGGCGGATCGGGCGGCGAACGCCGAGGCGATCAACGGGATCGTCGAGGCGTGGACCCGCTCGCTCACCGCCGCGGAGATCGAGCAACGCTGCATCGACCACGACGTGCCGGTGGCCACCGCGTACACCGCGGCGGACATCGCCGCCGATCCGCACATGCAGGCCCGCCACGACCTGGTCACCGTGGTCGACTCGGTGATCGGCCCGGTGCGCCAGCAGGCCCCGTTCCCCCGCTTCGTCGGGGAGGAGCTCCCGGTGCCCTCGAGCGCGCCCCGTCTCGGCGAGCACAACCGGGAGGTGTGGTGCGGGCTGGTCGGGCTGAGCGAGGACGAGCTCGCCGCCGCGTCGGCAGCGGGCATCATCTGAGCATGTCCACGCCCCGCCGTGCCGTGACCGCCGCCGCCACCGCCACCCTCGCCGTGGCCCTCACCGCCTCCCTCGCCGGCTGCTCGAGCGGCGGCAGAGGCGGCGGGAGCGATGCTGATCGGGCCGCTCCCCCGCCGACCACGGCGGGAGCGACCGGCGCGCCGGCGCCAACCACCGGCCCTCGTAGCAGCGCGCCCAATGCCTGCGACAGCAAGATGCCCGGCGAGGTGATGACCGCCGAGGAAGCGGTGGTGCGTTTCTCCGACCAGCAGGTCTGCCCCGGCTACGTCACCGTCGCGCTCGGCACGCCGGTCACGTGGCGGAACACGGGCCAGGCCACCTACACGGTCACCATCAAGGACGGCCCCCTGCCGACCAGTGCCGAGCTGCGGCGCGAGCGTGTCGAGCCGGGCGCGAGCGTGGCGGTCGAGCTGCCGAGCGGCCAGTTCGCGTGGACCACCGATGCCCTCGAGGCCTTCGTGGGCACCGTCGAGGTCCAGGGCTGAACGGCGATCGCCCCGGCCCGACCCCCGGCCCGCTCGGGGCGTGATCGCTCAGGCCGGGTTCAGGACCAGGTCGGCCACCCGCTCCCGGTGGATGCCGTGGTAGCCGAACAGCAGGTCGTTCTGCTTCGCCCGCCGGTAGTGCAGGTGCGCGTCGCAGTCCCAGGTGAAGCCCACCCCCCCGTGGATCTGGATGCACTCCCCGGCGACCTCGTTCGCGGACTCGGGCACGTAGGCCTTGGCCATCGCCGCCGCCTCGGCCCGCACCGGGTCCTCCACGTCGGAGGCCCACGCGGCGAAGTGCGTGCCCACCCGTGACAGCTCGATGCGGTGCAGCATGTCGACCGTCTTGTGCTTGATCACCTGGAAGGTGGCGATCGGCCGGTCGAACTGGACCCGAGCCTTGGCGTACTCGACCGCGAGGTCCTGCGCGGCTTCCATGGACCCGACCAGCTCCGCGCACAGGGCCACGCACGCGTCGTCGACCACCCGCCGCCACAGGCTGGTGTGATCACCGTCGGGGCCCACCGGCTCCGCCGGCGTGTCGCGCAGCTCGAGCCGGGCCACCTTGCGGGTGAGGTCCCAGGTGGGCACCAGCTCCGCGCGCGGGGCTTCCACCAGGAAGGTGCCGATCCCCTGCTGGGTGCGGGCCACCACCAGCACCCAATCCGCGGTGTGCCCGTCGAGCACCACCGGCTTGGTGCCGTTCAGCAACCAGCGGCCGGTCTTCCGGCTGGCCCGGGTGCGTACCCGGTCGACCACGTCGCCGTGACCCTGCTCGTCGAGGGCCACGGTGCCGCGGGTGGCGCCGGAGGCCAGCGAGGCCAGGCGATCCTCGAGACCGAGCTGCTTGGCCGCCAGGGTGGCGAGCACCGCCGAGGAGAAGAACGGCCCGGGGAACACCACCCGCCCCATCTCCTCCATCAGCACCACCAGATCGACCATCCCGAGGCCGAGACCGCCCTGGGCCTCGGGGACCAGCACCCCCGTCCAACCGAGATCGACGAGCTGGCTCCACACCTGGTCGGTGAAGCCACGCTCCTGCTCCATCATCGATCGGACGTAGCTCGGCGGGCTCTCGGCGGCGAGGAAGGACCTCACGGCGTCACGAAGCTGGTCCTGCTCGGCGCTGAAGGTGAACTCCATGGTCGGCGACCTCGGGCGTGGCGTGGCGGCTGCGGTGGCAGGCGGAGAAACCTGACACGGATGTTAGTTTTCTGGCCATGGACTTCGCCTACACGGCCGAGGACGAAGCCTTCCGGGCCGAGCTGACCCAGTGGCTGGAGGACAACCTCGACAAGTTCCTCGCCGAGCACCCCCACGACGGCGACGACGCGGCCGGCGCCGGATCGAGCGGGATCATGGCCGCGATGGAGCGGCGACGGGCCTGGCAGCGCAAGCTGAACGAGGGCCGGTGGGCGGCCATCACCTGGCCCGAGGAGTGGGGTGGTCGCGACGCCACGGTCACCCAGAGCGTCATCTACTCCGAGACCATGGCCACGTACCGCACGCCGGGCATCTACAACGCCAACGGCCTGTGGCAGATCGGCCCCATGATCATCCGGTGGGGCACCGACGAACAGAAGCACCGCTGGATCCCCAACATCCTCAACGCCGATGACCACTGGTGCCAGGGCTTCTCCGAACCGCAGGCCGGCAGCGACCTGGCCAACCTCCGGACCCTCGCCATCCGCGACGGCGACGACTACGTGCTCAACGGCCAGAAGATCTGGATCTCGAGTGCCCACATCGCCCGCTGGGGCCTGTTCCTGGTGCGCACGGACCCCGCGGCCATCGCCGAGGGGCGCAAGCACGAGGGCATCACCGCGCTGATCATCGACATGGAGACGCCCGGCATCGACGTGCGCCCCATCCGGGACATCGCCGGTGAGGAGATGTTCTGCGAGGTGTTCTTCGACGACGCCCGGGTCCCCGTCGAGTACCGCCTCGGCGGCGAAGGCGAGGGATGGCTGGTGGCCATGGGCACCCTCGGCTCGGAACGGGTGGGCACCGCCGGGCTGGCCATCGGCATGCGGGCCGACCTCGACGCCATGATCAACCTGGCCAAGGCGGTCAACCCCGGGGCGCTGGACGATCCCGAGATCCGGCAGCGCATCGCCCGGGCCCACACCGACATCGAGTACACGAAGCTGCTCAACTACCGGGCGTTGTCGAAGATCCTGCGGAACGAGAAGAACTGGCCGGAGGTGCCGCTGGCGAAGCTGCAGTGGAGCCACCTGGCACAGACCCTCGCCGAGCTGGCGGTGGACCTGCTGGGCCCCTACGGGATGATGGCCAAGGGCGGCCCCGATGCCGTCGACGGCGGCGCCTGGAACCGGCTCTACGTCTTCCAGCGCTACACGTCGATCGGGGCGGGCACCACCGAGGTGCAGAAGAACATCATCGCCGACAAGGCGATCAAGCTGCCCCGGAGGTGACCCGGCTCGGGATCATCACCCCGGTCGTCACCCTCAACCCTCGCGCCCACAACGCCTGGGAGGAACGTGCCGGGGTCGACGAGGTGGTGGCCGTGGCGCAGGCCGCGGACCGCCTGGGCTTCCACCACCTGACCTGCAGCGAGCACGTCGCCGTGCCGGCCGCGTACGCCGACACGCGAGGCACCCGCTACTGGGATCCGGCGGCGACGCTGTCGTTCCTGGCCGCGCACACCCGGCGGATCCGGCTGGCCACCCACGTGCTGGTGCTCGGCTACCACCACCCGCTGGCCATCGTGAAGCGCTACGGGACGCTCGACCTGCTGAGCGGCGGCCGGCTGATCCTCGGGGTGGGCGTCGGCTCGCTGCGGGAGGAGTTCGACCTGCTGGGCGCGGGCTTCGAGGACCGGGGCCGGCGCGCCGACGACGCCCTCGGGGTGCTGCGGGCCGCGTTCGGGCGGCGGGAGGTGGACGGGTTGGTCG
>NZ_DAIUCK010000119.1:0-8563 GCF_036846205.1 Rhabdothermincola sp.
CCGCTCGCGCTGCTCCTCGTGCCGGAGTCGCGCGACCCTGCGCCGGGCCCGCTCCATCGCGCTGGGCAACGGCTTGCGCTACGTGTACACAGGCAACGTGCACGATCCCGAAGGCGGCACCACCCGGTGCCCGTCGTGCGGGGCGCGGTGCGTGGAGCGCGACTGGTACGTGATCAACGAGTACCACCTGACCGGTGACGGCCGCTGCCCGGCCTGCGGCGCGACCATCGCCGGACGGTTCGACGGCCCACCCGGGGAGTGGGGCGCCAAGCGGGTGCCGGTGCGGCTGGCCGGACGGGGTCACCGATGAACGCCACCGGCGTGCGCCCGCCAGCGGTGGCGGGCTCGTTCTACCCGGCCGACGCCCAGGCGCTCGCCGCCCTGGTCGACGAGCAGCTCACCGCGGCACAGCCCCCCACGCCAGCGACCGGACCGCCCGCGGGGGTCATCGTGCCCCATGCCGGCTACGTCTACTCCGGTCCGATCGCGGCCAGCGCGTACGCCCTGGTGCGGGACCGGCGCCGAGCAGTCAGCCGGGTGGTGATCGCCGGCCCGTCGCACCGGATACCGCTCCGGGGCATGGCCGTGCCCCGGTCGTCGACCTTCCTCACCCCCCTCGGCCCGGTCCCCGTCGACGAGCAACTCCTGGCGATCGCTCGCGAGCATCCGGAGGTGAGCGTCGACGACCGGCCGCACGCCGCGGAGCACTCGCTCGAGGTGCAGCTCCCCTTCCTCCAGAGGGTCCTCGGCCCCGAGGGCTGGTCGGCGCTGCCCCTCGTCGTCGGTCACGCCGATCCCGCGACGGTCGCCACCGTCCTCGACGCCCTGTGGGACGACGCGACGCTCCTGGTGCTCAGCACCGACCTCAGCCACTACGAGCCCTACGAGCGGGCGCAGGTACACGACGCTCGTACGGCGGCGGCGGTGGTGGGCAAGGACCTCCACGCCATCGGCCCGTACGACGCGTGTGGCGCGTATCCCCTGGCGGGCCTGCTCGAGCTCGCCGGCCAGCGCGGTCTGGACGTGGCCTTGCTGGACCTGCGCAACAGTGGCGACACCGCCGGTCCCCGCGACCGGGTGGTCGGCTACGGCGCCTTCGCGGTGGGGTCGTCATGACCGCACCACCCGAGCTGTCCGAGCAGGACCGGCTGGCGCTGCTGGACGCGGCCCGATCGTCCATCCACGCGGGGCTCGTGCACCGCCGGCTCGTAGCGCCGGTCGACGACGCCGACTCCCCGCCGCTGCGCGCCCCGGGGGCTTCATTCGTCACCCTCCGGCGCGAGGAACGCCTGCTCGGCTGCATCGGCACCATCGAACCGGTGCGCCCCCTGCTCGCCGACGTGGCCCACAACGCCTACGGGGCGGCGTTCGGCGACCCCCGCCTGCCTCCGGTGACCCGCGACGACTACCACCGGATGACGGTCAAGGTGAGCGTCCTCGGTGGCCTCGAGCCGATGGAGGCCGCCAGCCGCGAGGCGCTCACCGAGCAGCTGCGACCGGGCGTCGACGGGCTGCTCGTGACCGCCGGGCACCGGCGGGGCACCTTCCTGCCCTCGGTGTGGGAGCAGCTCCCGGACCGGGGCCGGTTCCTCGACCTGCTCTGGGACAAAGCGGGACTGCGTCCCGGCGAGTGGCCCCCCAACCTGCGGATCTTCCGCTACCGGACGGTGGAGTTCGGCGAGTAACGCTGCCCGGGCTACCGGCCGGCACGCAACCGCCGGTACCGACGGATCAGCGCGTTGGTCGAGCTGTCGTGGCCCAGGTCGGGCTCGGTGGCCGGGTCGAGCTCGGGGATGATGTCCTGCGCCAGCTTCTTGCCCAGCTCGACCCCCCACTGGTCGAAGCTGTTGATGTTCCAGATGGCGCCCTGGGTGAAGGTCTTGTGCTCGTACAGCGCGATGAGCTGGCCCAGGGTGAACGGTGACAGCTCCGAGATGAGGATCG
Source organism: Rhabdothermincola sp. (assembly GCF_036846205.1). NCBI lineage: Bacteria > Bacillati > Actinomycetota > Acidimicrobiia > Acidimicrobiales > Iamiaceae > Rhabdothermincola > Rhabdothermincola sp. The sequence continues at coordinate 1,945 of NZ_DAIUCK010000119.1, forward strand.
AGTTGGAGGGGCGGTTACCGGGGAAGGTGCGGTGGGGCACCTCCTCGGGCGGAACGCCCTCGGCGGCCACCTCCTCGGCGGTCCTGCCGAACGCCAGCGCTTCGGGCTGAGCGAAGAAGTTGGCCATGAACACGTCCTGGTGGTTCCCGAGCTCGTGGCGGGAGCGAGCGAACCCGATGAAGTCGCAGGGGATGAGCTTCGTGCCCTGGTGGATGAGCTGGTAGAACGCGTGCTGGCCGTTGGTGCCCGGCTGCCCCCAGACGATCTCCCCGGTCTGCATCGCCACCGGTCGGCCCTCGCGGTCGACGGACTTGCCGTTGCTCTCCATCGCCAGCTGTTGCAGGTACGGGGTGAGACGACCGAGGTAGTGGCTGTAGGGCAGCACGGCGAGGGTCTCCGCGCCGAGGAAGTCGCCGTACCACACCCCGAGCAGGCCCAGCAGCATCGGCATGTTCTGCTCGATCGGGGCGTGGCGGAAGTGGTCGTCCATCAGGCGGAAGCCGTGCAGCATCTCCTCGAAGCGGTCCGGCCCGATGGCGATCATCAGCGACAGACCGATCGCCGAGTCGTAGCTGTACCGGCCACCGACCCAGTCCCAGAACTCGAACATGTTGGCCGTGTCGATGCCGAACGCGGCCACGGCTTCCGTGTTGGTCGACACGGCCACGAAGTGGCGGCCCACCCCGCGCTCGTCCCCGCCCAGGGCCTCGAGCACCCAGCGCCGCGCGGTGTGGGCGTTGGTCATGGTCTCGAGGGTGGTGAAGGTCTTGGAGGAGATGATGAACAGCGTCTCCTCGGGGTCGAGGTCGTGGGTGAGCTCCCAGAACTCGTTGCCGTCGACGTTGCTCACGAACCGGCACTCGATGGACCGGTCACTGAAGTCGACCAGCGCGTCGTAGGCCATGTGCGGTCCGAGGTCGCTGCCGCCGATGCCGATGTTCACCACCGTGCGGATGCGCTTGCCGGTGTGCCCGGTCCACTCGCCGCTGCGGACCCGCTCGGCGAAGGCACGCATCTTGGCGAGCACCCGGTGCACCTCGGGCACCACGTTGACGCCGTCGACCTCGATCACCGTGCCCGCCGGTGCCCGCAGGGCCACGTGGAGCACCGCCCGATGCTCGGTGACGTTGATCTTCTCCCCGGCGAACATGGCGTCACGGAGCTGCTCGACCCCCGCCGCTCGAGCCAGGTCGGCCAGCAGGCGCAGCGTCTGCGCGGTCACCCGGTTCTTCGAGTAGTCGAGATAGAGGTCACCGACCTCGAGGCACATCGTCTCCCCCCGGCGGGGGTCGGACGTGAACAGATCACGCAGGTGCAGGCTCGCGATGTGCTCGGCATGGGCCTGCAGGGCGCGCCAGGCAGGAGACTCGGTGATGGACATGGCCGGATTGTGCCAGAGCCACGTCCTGGTCTCAGTGGCGCTTGACGCCCCCGTACTTCATCCGGGTGTCGCTCATCGCCGCAGCTCGCACGTCGTCGCGGTTGATCGCCGCATCGACCACCTCGCCGATGAACAACGTGTGGGTGCCGAGGTCGATCGCCTGACGGACCGCGCAGTCCATCCAGGCGATGGCGTCCTCGAACACCGGCGCGCCGGTGGTGGCGGTGCGCACCGGCCGGCCGTTGAGCGTGGCCCCGTCGTCCTCCGCCGGCTTGGAGAACTTGACGAACACCTTGGTGTCCTCGGCGTCCCAGAGGTTCACGGTGAACGAGCCACCCTCGCTGATCAACTGGTGGGTCACGGCGGTGTTGTCCACCCCGATGCCGATCAGCACCGGCTCCATCGAGAGCTGGGTGATCCAGCTCGTGGTCATGGCGTTGCGCCGGTCGCCGGCCCGGGAGCCCACGAGGGCCAGCGCGTTGGGGATCTTCCAGGTCACCCGGTTGAGCAGTTCCTCGTCGACAGCCATGACCCCGAGGCTACGGGCGCACCTCCCCGCCCACCACCACGTCGAAGGTCGCCGAGAAGCAGCCGCCGACCGGCACGGTCGGGTGGTCGCCGGTGACGAGCGCGTTGGTGGGAGCGGTCATCGGTTCGAGGGCCACGTAGGGCTTGCCGAGCGGGGCGTAGACCTGCGCGAACGGGTAGCCCCGGTCGAGGCGCAGCTCCACGCGCTGCCCCCGACCCGAGAGGGCCAGCACCCGTTCCCTCCCCAGCCGGTAGCCGTCGTCGAGGGTGCGGTCGACCAGGGCGATGTCCTCAGCCGGCTCTCGCCTGGCCCGCCCGGTGGGCAGCATGCGCTCGTCGAGCTCGAGGTGCCGGCGGGCCGGCAGGTGGACCACCAGCTCACGGCGGGGTACCCCGGGCAGGCGGACGTAGGGGTGCCAGCCGAACGACACCGGCACCGCCCGCCGCCCGGTGGGCACCACCGAGGTGGTGACCCGCAACCGCTCCCGGGTGACGAGCGCGTCGATGCGCAGCTCATGGGGGAACGGGAAGGAGCGGAGCAGGTCCTGGTGGTCACCGAACGGGAACCGAGCGGCGAGCGCGGCTGCCTCGGCCGACGCCGACAGCTCGACCAGCTCCCACGGGCGGGCCGACACGGTGCCGTGGATGGGCAGGCCGTTCGGATCGAGCTGCACCCCGGGGGTGCCCGCCCCGAACCGCACCACCCGGTGGCCGATCCGGTACTCGAAGCCGGCCAGGCGATTGGCCCAGGGGGCCAGCAGCGGCAGACCGGTGGTGTGTCCCTCGGCGTACGCGGCGAGGCCGCCGTGCAGGCTGAGGTGCTCCCGGCCCCGATGTCGCAGCGACACCCCGAGCATGCCGAGGCCCGGCAGGAAGATGGCCTCGAGATCCCCGGCGGCCAGGGCGACCGCGGGCCAGCCCCGGAACGTCCGCACCCGGGCGCGAGGCGCGGCCACCGCTACGGGGTCGTCCCGGCGTCGTTCCCGGGGTTCCCCCCGGCGGGTTTCTCGTCGTGCCCGCCGAACTGCTTGCGCATCGCCGAGAGGACCCGGTCGGCGAAGTCGGCGGCGCCGCGGGACTCGAAGCGCTCGAACAGGGCCGCAGACAGCACGTGGGCCGGCACGCCTTCGTCGATGGCCGCGTGCACCGTCCAGCGCCCCTCGCCCGAGTCCGACACCCGGCCCTCGAACCCACCGAGGTCAGGATCCTCGTGCAGGGCGATGGCGGTCAGGTCGAGCAACCACGACGCCACCACGCTGCCCCGCCGCCACAGCTCGGCCACCTCGGCCACGTCGATCTCGAACCGGTAGTACTGCGGATCGCGCAGCGGGGTGGTCTCGGCGTCGGCCTCCTGGGGGTGCAGGCCGACCCCCGCATGCCGGAGGATGTTGAGCCCTTCCGCGTAGGCGGCCATGAGGCCGTACTCGATGCCGTTGTGCACCATCTTCACGAAGTGCCCCGCGCCCGACGGGCCGCAGTGCAGGTAGCCCATCTCCGCCGGCGACGGGTCGCCACGGCGACCGGGGGTTCGTGCCGCCGCCTCCACCCCAGGGGCGATCGAGCGGAAGATCGGGTCGAGGTGCTCGACCACCTGCTGCTCACCCCCGATCATGAGGCAGTAGCCCCGATCGAGCCCCCATACGCCGCCACTGGTGCCCACGTCGACGTAGTGGATGCCGGCCTGCGCGCACTCGGCGGCCCGGTCGATGTCGTCGCGGTAGTAGGTGTTGCCACCGTCGATGATGATGTCCCCCGCGCTCATCGCCCCGGCGAGCTGCGACACCGTCTGGCCCGCGAAAGCGGCGGGCACCATGATCCACACCGCCCGGGGGCTGGTCAGCTTCCCGACGAGGTCGTCGAGCGAGCCGGCAGCGGTGATGGCCTCGTTCTCGGCCGCGAGCTGCGCCGCGACGCCCGGGGCGACGTCGTAGACGACGCAGTGGTGCCCGTCACGGACCAGGCGGCGAACCAGGTTGGCCCCCATCCGCCCCAATCCCACCATTCCGAGCTGCATCGTGCGCCCCTCGCGTCGTTCGTCGTGCCGGTGGTCATCCTGTCCGATCGGGTGGTCGCGTGCCGAGTCTCATGTACACCTCGTCGGGCACGGCCCGCGGGTCGCGGTAGACGTGGTGGATGCACGGCTCGCCTTTGCCCGTCGGCGGGTGCTCGACGCTCACCGGTGGCTGGCCCCACTCGATGGGCTGCATCTCGTTGTTCACCGAGCAGTGCGCGCAGTACACGGGGAGCTCGTCGCGCCCGAACGTGCGCCCCGATCGCTCCCGGAGCACGAGGTAACCGCCGGGCTGGTCGTAGCGTCCCTCGTCGAGGAGCCGGCCGCCGCTCCCGCACCGGAACGACAGGGTGATCTTCTCGTCGTCCTCGCTGACCTCCACCTCGCCGAAGTTCGCCACCATCGCCCGGGCGATGGCCCGGGCCCGTACCTCGGCGGGAAGCTCCGCCCACTCGACGGGCCCCGAGCGCCGGGGACGGACGTACTCCTCACCGGTGCGCCGCAGGGCGCGCTCGACCGCCTCCTCACCCAGCTCCTCCCCGATGAACGACAGCAGCGAGGTGATCCAGTTGATCGAGTAGTCCTGCAGGCTCCGCCAGCCCGCCACCGCGGCGTCGATCAGCCGGATCGCCTCGTCGCACTCACCGGCCGCGACGGCCTGCTTGGCCCGCTCCCAGGCGGGGGTCGACAGCCGTTCGATGTCGTCGGGGGAGAGGGTCATGCGCCCGACCGTACCTGACATCAGTGTCAGTGAGCTGTGGCAGGATCGGACCGTGGACTTCGAGCTGTCCGGAGAGCAGGAGCAGCTTCGGGCCAGCATCCGGCGGTTCCTCGCCGACCGGGCCCCGGTTCGCCCCTACGTGCGCTCGCTGCTCGGCGACCAGCGGGGGACCACCGACGAGGTGTGGCAGGGGCTGGCCCGGCTCGGGGTGACGGGGCTGCTCGTGCCTGCCGAACACGGCGGGGCCGGCGAGGACCTGGTCACCATGGGGGTCGCGCTGGAGGAGCTAGGCCGGGCCGTGCACCCCGGGCCGGTGCTCGCCAGCGCGGTGGGCGCGGTGCGAGCCGTGACCGCGGCGGGCTCCCCGGCCGACCGCGACCGCTGGCTGCCGGGGCTGGCCTCCGGGGAGGTGGTGGGCGCGCTGGCCGCCGCCGAGCCGGGGCCGAGGTTCCGCTGGCGCGGGCCGGCAACCACCGCGGTGCGCGACGGGCACCAGTGGCGGCTCACCGGGACCAAGACCTGGGTGCTCGGCGGACCGGCGGCCGACGTGGTGTTCGTGCTCGCCGCGACCACCGCCGGCCTGGGCCTGTTCGCCGTCGAGCGGGCCGACCTGCGCGCCGAGCCCACCCCCTCGGTCGACCTCACCCGCTCCTTCGCCACCATCACCCTCGACGCCACGCCGGCCAGCAGGGTCGGTGGCGACGACGACCGGGACGACACGGCGGCGATCGGAGCCGTCATCGACGCCGTCGGGCTGGCACTGGCCGCCGACGGGCTGGGCGCCGCGGAGCGGGCCCTCGAGCTGGCGGTCGAGTACGCGACCCACCGGCACCAGTTCGGGGTGCCCATCGGATCCTTCCAGGCGGTACAGCACCTGTGCGCCGACATGCTGCGGCAGGTCGAGGTGGGTCGGGCGGGGGTGTACTACGCGCTCTGGGCCTGTGACCACGCCGAGCCCGCCGAGCGGCACCGGGCCGCCACGATGGCCGGCGCGTTCAGCAGCGACGCCTTCGCCTGGGTGGCCGCCAGCGCCATCCAGGTCTTCGGCGGCATCGGGTTCACCTGGGACCACGACGCGCACCTGTACTACAAGCGGCTCCTTACCCTGCAGACCCTGTGGGGTACGGCGGAGGAGCACCTCGACGAGCTGGCGTCGATCGTGATCGGCTGAGGAGCGGCGAGGCTCGCCGGGGGGCGGGCCAGCGGGCGGCTCGCCGGCCGCCGTCAGGCCGCAGCCTTCACGGCCCGACCCGTGTACATGAAGCTGAGCACCTTCGGGCCCCGGATGGTGAAGGTGTCCACCTGCTCGAGCGCCAGCGGTGAGCCTCGCACGATGGCCGCGATGTCCCGGTCGAGGTGACAACCTCCGGCGATCGCCTGCTCGACCCGGTCCCAACGATGCTGGCGGCGCGCCACCCTCGGGTCGTCCGACAGCCCATGCTCCAGGAAGAAGAAGCGACCTCCCGGCTTGAGCACCCGGTGCACCTCCGCCAACGCCCGGTCCACGTCCGGGATCGTGCACAGCGTCCACGTGCTGACCGCGCTGTCGACGGAGCAGTCCTCGAGCGGGATCCGCGCCCCGTCGAGGCCCACGAACTCGACCGGGATGCGGGAGGCGGCCAGGCGACCGCGGGCCAGCTTGCGCCCCACCTCCGACGGCTCGACAGCCAGTACCCGCTCCACGGCGGGGGGGTAGTAGGGCAGGTTGGTGCCCGAGCCGAAGCCCAGCTCCACCACCGTGCCGGTGACCTCGGCGAGGGCCCGAGCCCGGAGCTTGCCGATCTGGCGGGTGCCGAGCACCAGGTTCGTGACCCGGGGCACGATCTGGTCGTCGTAGAAACCCACGCTGGCCTCCCTCGTCGGTCTGGTTCGATCTCGTCCGATCTCGTCCGATCTCGTTCGGTCGCGCCCGCTCGCGGTTCGTCTATCGATCGCGGGTGAGCAGCAGGCATCCTCCCAGCGGGCCACCGCCCGCGCC
>NZ_DAIUCK010000120.1:0-8246 GCF_036846205.1 Rhabdothermincola sp.
GCACCGACGACAACCCGGCCCTGCGGGGCACCAAGCGCCGGGTGGCCACCGAGCGCATGGTGCTGCTGGCCCGTGGCCGCAGCGACGGCCGCACGGTCGTGATCGTGCCGGAGGTCAAGGACAACCAACCGACCGGCCTGACGCTCCTGCACGTCCGGCTGGTGGAGTCGCTCCCGTTGCCCACGCTCCGAGCCGTGCTGCAGGGCTACCGCGGCCGGTACCAGGCCCTGCGCGACGCCGTCACGGAGACGGAGCCGACCTTCCGTGACGACCTGCTGACCGACATCCCGCTGGTCGAGCTCATGACCGATCCCGTGTACGACCTGGCCGAGCGCTGGCGGTCGTGACCTCGAGGAGCAGGGCCACGTGTCCGTGATCGGCATCGGCGCTGACCTGGTCGAGCTCGATCGGTTCCGGGTGACCCTCGAACGCACGCCGTCGATCGTCGACCGGCTCTTCACCCCTGGCGAGCAGGCGTACGCGCTGCGCCGCGGCGATCCGGTGGAGCGGTTCGCGGTGCGCTTCGCGGCCAAGGAGGCGGTGCTCAAGGCGATGGGCCTCGGTATCGGCGGGATGGCCTTCCGAGACATCGAGGTGCTGCGAGCCGAGTCAGGGGAGCCCTCGCTGCTCCTGCACGGGCAGGCCGCCGAGCTGGCCGCGGGCCGGGGCGTGGAGCGTTGGCTGCTGACCCTCACCCACACCGACCACCTGGCCCAGGCCATCGTGATGGCGCTGGGGGAGGGGCCGTCGTGATCCCCGTTGTGACCCCCGAGGAGATGGCCGCCATCGACCGGGAGGCGCCCGAGCCGGTCGAGGTGCTCATCGGTCGGGCCGGCTGGGCGGTGGCCCGCGCCGCTCTCGAGCTGCTCGGCGGCGCCTACGGCCGCCGGGTGGTGGTCCTGGCGGGCAAGGGCAACAACGGCAACGACGGCCGGGAGGCTGCTCGCCTGCTGCGGGCCCGGGGGGTGCGGGTCTCGGTGCTCGACGCCCTCGCGGCCCCCACGCACCTCCCGGCCTGTGACCTGGTGATCGACGCCGCGTTCGGCACCGGGTTCCGGGGTGCGTACCGGGCACCCGCCGTGGTGCCCGGCCAGCGGGTGCTGGCGGTCGACATCCCCTCGGGGGTCTCCGGTCTGACCGGGGAAGCCTCCGAGCGGGTGCTGCGCGCCGATCGCACCGTGACCTTCGCGGCCCTCAAGCCCGGGCTGGTGCTCGAGCCAGGGGCCTCGTACGCGGGCGTGGTCGAGCTGGCGGACATCGGGCTCGACACCTCCTCGGCGTCGGCGCAGCTGGTGGAATCAGCAGACCTCGCGTCGTGGGTGCCTCGGCGCGACCCGAGCGCCCACAAGTGGCGATCGGCGGTGTGCGTGATCGGTGGGAGCCCCGGGATGGAAGGAGCGGCTGCCTTGGCCGCGAGCGCCGCGTTGCGAGCCGGTGCGGGCTACGTGCGGTGGGCTTCCCCCGGTGGGGTCCCGGCGGCGAAGCCCCTCGAAGTGGTGGGTGTCGAGCTGCCCCCCCGGGGTTGGTCGTCGGAGGTGCTGGCCGATCACCGCCGCTTCCGGGCGCTGGTGCTCGGCAACGGGCTCGGGTTGGACGACGGACACCGTGGCGACGTGCGGGCCGTGGTGGCCCAGCGTGACGTGCCCGTGGTGGTGGATGCCGACGCGATCACCCTGCTGGGCTCGTCGGCCGCCGAGGTGGCCGGTCCCTCGACGGTCTTCACCCCTCACGACGGTGAGTTCGCCCGCCTGGCCGGGGCACCTCCCGGTCCCGACCGCCTGGGCTCCGCCCGGGCACTCGCGGCGCGCCTGGGCGCGGTGGTCCTGCTCAAGGGGCCGGCGACGATCGTGGCCGCGCCGGACGGCCGGGTGCTGCTCAGCGCCACCGGCGATGCCCGTCTCGCCACCCTCGGCACGGGCGACGTGCTCGCCGGGGTGATCGGCGCGCTGTGCGCCACCGGGCTCGATCCGTTCCGCGCCGCGGCCACAGCCGCATTCATCCACGGTGAGGCCGGAGACCTAGGCTGGCGCCGAGGTCTCGTGGCCAGCGACCTCGTCGAGCACCTGCCGGAGGTGCTCGGGCGGTACGCCGCCGACTGAGCGAGCCGATCGAGCCAGGAGGAGCCGGATGCTGCGCGACATGCCCGTGCGCGAGGTGATGACCACCGACGTCGTGTCCTTCACCCCCGACGAGAACGTGCAGGACGCGATGGGGCGGCTGGTCGAGCGCGGCGTGGACGCCGGCCCCGTGGTCGACGGGGCCGGGCATGTCGTGGGCATGCTGTCGACGGGCGACCTCATCGTGGAGGAGGCTCGACTCCACTTCCCCACGATCGTCAACTTCCTCGGCGTCAACGTCACCATGCCGTTCAGCGAGCGCAAGCTCGACGAGTCGATCGAGAAGGCGCTCGGGGCGACGGTGGGTGAGGTGATGACCGCGAAGCCGATCACCTGTAAGCCCGATGACACCATCGAGGATGCCGCGACCCTGATGCACGACCACGACGTGTCCCGCTTGCCGGTGGTCGACGACGAAGGCGCGCTGGTCGGCATCATCGCCAGAGGTGACATCGTCCGGGCGGTCGTGGCCGGCATCGGCGATCGCGACCGCTCCTCCTGACCCCGATGCGAGCCACCCGCGCCGAGATCGACCTGGGTGCGATCGCGCACAACGTGGCCGTGCTCGCCGAGCTCGCCGCACCGGCGGAGCTCTGCGCGGTGGTGAAGGCCGACGGCTACGGGCACGGCGCGATCGCCGTCAGCGAGGCCGCACTCGGCGCCGGCGCCTCGTGGCTGGGGGTGGCGCTCGTGGAGGAGGGAGAGGTGCTGCGCAAAGCGGGGATCGACGTGCCGATCCTGCTCCTCTCACAGCCTCGCTCCTCCGATCTCGAAGCCGCGGTGCGGTACGGGCTGCGTACGACCGTGTACACCCGTGAGGGCGTCGAAGGGTTGGCCTCGGCCGCGGAGCGGCTCGGGGTTCGGGCCGTGACCCACCTCAAGGTCGACACCGGCATGAACCGGGTGGGAGCGTCGCCGTCGGACGTGGCCGGGTTGGCCAAGGAGATCGCCCGTTACCCGATGCTCGAGCTGGAAGCGGTCTGGACCCATTGCGCCGTTGCCGACGAGCCCGGGCATCCCTTCACCGACGAGCAACTCGACCGCTTCGAGCGGGTGGTCGCTGAGCTCGATGCCTCGGGTCTGCGCCCGCCGATGCTGCACGCCGCGAACTCGGCGGCGACGATCGATCACCCGCGGGCCCGGTTCGACCTGGTCCGTACCGGCATCGCCCTCTACGGCATCGCCCCGTCAGCCGCGCTGGCCGGGAAGCTCGATCTGCGCCCCGCGATGTCGTTGGTGTCCGAGGTGTCGATGGTGAAGCGGGTGCGGGCCGGTGAGGGGGTGTCCTACGGCCTCACCCATCGCTTCACCCGGGACACGAACGTCGCCACCGTGCCCATCGGCTACGCGGACGGTGTCCCCCGCCGGCTCGGGTCCGTCGGCGGATGGGTGCTGATCGGTGGTCGGCGCCGCCCGATCGTGGGGGTGGTGACGATGGACCAGCTCATGGTGGACTGCGGTGACGACCCGGTGGTGGTCGGCGACGAGGTGGTGCTGATCGGTGAGCAGGGCGGCGAGCGCGTCACCGCCGAGGACTGGGCTGGGCCCCTCGACACGATCGCCTACGAGATCGTGTGCGGCATCGGCCCACGGGTCCAACGGCACTACCGGCGCCTCGCGCGACCGGCATCGGGCGGGCGTTGAGCGGACCGCACGGCGCGGCTCGTAGCGTGGGGCGGTGATCACGGACGTCGAGGGCGTCGAGGTCGGGCACTGGACCGACCCGGTGGCCCGCACCGGCTGCACGGTCGTGCTCTTCCCACCGGGCACCGTCGCGTCGGGTGAGGTGCGCGGCGGCGCTCCCGCCACCCGCGAGTTCGCCCTGCTGGCACCGGAGCGGCTGGTGGATCGGATCGACGCCGTCGTGCTGTCGGGCGGTTCGGCCTTCGGGCTGGCAGCCGCCGACGGCGTCATGCGCTGGTTGGAGGCCCGCGGTCGCGGCTTCCCCACCGGCGGGGGGCCGGTGCCGATCGTCGTCGGCCTGTCGCTGTTCGACCTGCTCGTCGGCGACCCTTCCGTGCGTCCCGGTCCGGAGGAGGGGTACGCGGCGTGCGAACAGGCGAGGTCGGGGGCGATCGAGGTGGGTGCGGTCGGCGCGGGCACCGGCGCGACGACGGGCGCGTGGCGGGGGCGGGACCACGCCAGGCCCGGAGGGCTGGGCACGGCCACCGTGCGAGAGAGTGAGGTCGTCGTCTCGGCCCTGATCGCGGTCAACGCGTTCGGGGAGGTCGACGACGGGACGCTGAGCACCCGCCTCGACCACCGATTGGCCGGCGTCGTCGAAGGCGCCTTCGGGCACACGGTGATCGGCGTCGTGGCCACCAACGCCGCGCTCGACAAGCACGCCTGCTTCGTCGCTGCGGGCGGCGCGCAGGACGGGATCGCCCGAGCCGTGTTCCCACCCCACACCCTGGTCGACGGCGATGCCGTGGTCGTGGCCGCGACGGGGGCGGTTCCGGCCGCGACCGACCTCGTCCGCACCCTGGCGGTCCTTGCGGTCGAGCGCGCCATCCGCACGCTGGCCTGACTCGGGATCGCCGAACCGGCAGTAGCCTGATCGGCCGTGCCCACCGCCTTCGAGACCCTCCGCCACGAGGCGCTGTCGTGCACGGCGTGCAAGCTGGCGGGGCTCGGGCGGACCCAGGTGGTCTTCGGGATGGGCGACCCCGAGGCCCCGCTGATGTTCGTGGGCGAAGGGCCCGGCGCCGAGGAGGATCGGCAGGGGCTCCCGTTCGTCGGTCGGTCGGGGAAGCTGCTCGATCAGCTCCTGGAGGAGGAGCTCGGCGTCACCCGCGATCGGGTCTACATCGCGAACGTGGTGAAGTGCCGCCCGCCCGGCAACCGCGACCCGCAACCGGACGAGATCGCCGCCTGCCGGCCGTACCTCGAGCGCCAGATCGACCTGATCCGGCCCCAGGTCGTCGTCACCCTGGGCAAGTTCGCCGCCCAGCTCCTGCTCGACACCACCGAAGGGGTCACCAGGCTGCGGGGCCGCGCCTTCCCCTTCCGTGATGGTGTGCTGATCCCGACCTTGCACCCGGCCTACGCGCTGCGCGGCGGGGGAACCCCGCTCGCCCAGATGCGGGCCGACCTGGTCCGGGCGAAGCAGGCGCTCGCCGAGCGCGGGATCGTGCTCTCGTGATCGTCGCCGCCACCCACAGCCCCGAGGAGACCAAGGCGCTGGCGGCGGCGGTCGCCGAGCTGGCCCGAGCCGGCGACCTCGTCCTCCTCGCCGGTGACCTCGGAGCCGGCAAGACGGCGTTCGCCCAGGGCTTCGGGCGGGCACTCGGCGTGGAGGAGAGCATCACCAGCCCCACCTTCACCCTCCATCGCCGTTACCGGGGGCGCCTGCTGCTCGACCACCTCGACGTGTACCGGCTCGAGCAGCTCGCCGAGGTCATCGACATCGGCCTGCCCGAGCTGCTCGACGAGGGAGGTGTGATCCTCGTGGAATGGGGCGACGCCATCATCCCGGCCTTGCCGGCGGACTACCTGCAGATCCGCATCCGCTTCGGGGAGGGTGATGACGATCGGGTGTTCGAGCTGACCCCGGTCGGGTCACGGTGGTCGGGCCGCCGCCGCGCTCTCGCCGCCGCCGTGGGCCGATGGGTGCTCGACGGCGGCTCGGGCGGCGAGGGAGCGGCGCCGTGCTGATCCTGGGCATCGACACCGCCACCCCGCAGGTGAGCGTGGCGGTCGGGGGCCACGAGGGGGTGTTGGCGTCCACCCAGTCGGCGCGGGGCCGCCAGCACACCGAGGTCCTCGCGCCTTCGATCGAGTTCACGTGCCGTCAGGCGCGCATCGAGCTCGCCGAGGTGAGCGTGGTCGCCGTCGACCTGGGCCCCGGGCTGTTCACCGGTCTGCGGGTGGGCATCGCCGCGGCCAAGGCCATGGCTCATGCGCTGCGGGCACCGATGATCGGGGTCACGAGCCTGGACCTGGTGGCGTTCCCCGTTCGATTCACCCCCCGTCTCATCGTGGCCGCGATCGATGCCCGGCGGGGTGAGCTGTTCCACGCGTTCTACCGACAGGTCCCCGGCGGGATGCAGCGTCTCACCGACTACCAGGTGGGCACGGCCGACGACCTCGCCTCGGAGATCATGGCCAGCGGCGAAGAGTGCCTGCTCGTGGGCGACGGTGCGTTGCGGTACCGCGAGGTGTTCGAAGGGATGGCCCGGGTCGAGCTGGTCGACGAGGGGCTGGCGTACCCGTCGGCGACGTCGCTGGTTCAACTCGCACACGCGAGGGCCCTGCGTGAGGACTTCGTGAAACCCTGGGAGCTGGCGCCGCTGTACCTGCGCAAGCCCGACGCCGAGGCGAACTGGTCCACGAGGAATGGGTGAGCGGTGAGCGCGCCGGAAGCGAACGGCACCGATCCCGCGGCGCTCGCGGTGCGGATCATGCCCATGCGTCGCCGCCACCTGCGGTCGGTGCTGCGGATCGAGAACCAGGTGGCGCACCGAGGCTGGTCGCTCGGGTTGTTCATGAGCGAGCTGGCGACCCGCGATGGTCGCATCTACCTGGTCGCCAAGGTCGGGCCGGAGGTGGTGGGCTACGCGGGCGCGCTGCTCGCCGGTGACGATGCCCACGTGACCACGATCTCGGTGGATCCCCGTTGGCAGGGCCGCCGCATCGCCACCCGGATGCTGCTCGTGCTGGCCCGCAAGGCCATCGAGCGGGGCGCGCAGGCCCTGACGTTGGAGGTGCGGGCGTCGAACGAGCCGGCGATCCAGCTGTACCGGCGCTTCGGCTTCGTGCCCGCCGGGGTCCGGGCCAACTACTACAGCGACCTCGGGGAGGACGCGCTGGTCATGTGGGCGAGTGACGTGGGGTCGGCCGAGTACGCGCAGCGGCTGGCGGCGATCGAGACCGGCCTGCCCACCGTGACCGAGATCGAGGAGGTCGGATGGTGAGCGACTACGCGGATCGCGAGGGCCTGCGCATCCTCGGTATCGAGACCTCCTGTGACGACACCGCGGCAGCGGTCGTGGTCGATGCCCGGGAGGTCCTCTCGTCGGTGGTGTCGAGCCAGGTCGACCTGCACGCCCGTTTCGGAGGCGTGGTGCCCGAGATCGCCAGCCGGGCCCACGTGGAGCTGCTGGTCCCCGTCATCGCCGGCGCGCTGGTCGAGGCCGGCATCACCGACGACGGTCTGGACGCGGTGGGAGCGACGGTGGGCCCGGGGCTCATCGGTTCGCTGCTGGTCGGGGTGAGCGCCGCCAAGGCCCTCGCGTTGGTGTGGGGTGTGCCGTTCGTGGCCGTGAACCACCTCGAGGCCCACCTGTACGCCGCGCTGCTCGAGGAGCCGGAGCTCGAGCTGCCGGTGGTGGTCCTGCTGGTGTCGGGCGGCCACACGATGCTGGTGCTGATGGAGGGTCACGGTCGCTACCGGGTGCTCGGTTCCACCATCGACGATGCGGCCGGAGAGGCGTTCGACAAGGTCGCCCGGTTCCTTGGGCTGGGCTATCCCGGGGGACCGGCGATCGATCACCTGGCCATGCAGGGCGCGCCCGATGCGATCGCCTTCCCTCGGGCGATGCGGGACGAGGGCTACGACTTCTCCTTCAGCGGGCTCAAGACCGCGGTGGTCAACCACGTCCGCAAGCACCCCGAGGTGGGCACCGCGGACGTGGCCGCCTCCTTCCAGGAGGCGGTGGTCGACGTGCTGGTCACCAAGGCTCGCCGAGCGGCCCGGGAGGTGGGGGCGAGAGGGCTGGCCCTGGCCGGCGGTGTGGCGGCGAACTCCCAGCTGCGCGAGCGGGTGCTGGACGCCTGCGAGGAGGACGGGCTGCACGCCTTCCTGCCCAGCCGCTCGATGTGCACCGACAACGCGGCGATGGTGGCGGCCGCCGCATGGTGGCGGCTGCGCTCCGAAGGGCCGTCCCCGCTCGACGTCGGTGCGGACCCGAACCTGCGGCTCCCCGACGTCTCCTGAACGAGCCGGCTGCTCGTTGTGGCTGTTGGCTTTGGAGCCGGCGGACGCCACGACGCCGTTGTCGGTGAGGAGCTGCGAGTAGCGCACCGAGAGGTATCGGGTGGACTCGAGACCTTGCGAGCTCGCGATCGCTTGCCGCGTGTGCTGGGCGAACGTATGGTCTTCTTCAACAGGGAGGTCGCGGGATGGGTCGG
>NZ_DAIUCK010000121.1:0-8116 GCF_036846205.1 Rhabdothermincola sp.
GTCGTGAGTACCGTGAGTGCGGTGCCGCTGAACACGCTCGCGCCGGGCGATCTGGACCCCGGTCGGTTCCCCGTGCACACCTACACCGGTCGTGGGTTCCGGCAGGCCTACGTCCGGGAGGGTGAGGGCGGGGTGCCGCTGCTGCTCGTGCACGGTTGGCCCGAGACCAAGCGAATCTGGTGGCGGGTCATCGAGCCGCTGGCCGCGGCGGGCTTCGAGGTCGTCGCCCCCGATCTGCGGGGCTTCGGCGACTCCGAGGTCGGCCCCGACGGCTTCGGCGACGTCGCCGCCCACTCGAGGGATCTCCACGCGCTCCTGACCGATGGCCTGGGGCATGAGCGGGTGGTGCTCGCCGGTGGCGACCTCGGCGGGCCCGTCATCCAGGACCTGGCGCTGCGCTGGCCCGAGCTCGCGGACCGGCTCGTGCTGTTCAACGCGCCCGTGCCCGGCATCGGCCGCCACGCCCGGCGACCGGTCGGTGGCAGCGCGCACGACTACTTCGTCCGCCAGGGCACCGACGCGGACGCGCTCGCGGCCGAGCTGGCCACGCCCGCCCAGCGGCGGCGCTACATCGCCACCTTCTACACCTCCCGCTTCTGGGCTCATGACGGAGCCTTCGGGCCCGACGCGGTCGACTTCCACACCGAGCCCTTCGCCGACGGGTCGTCGCTGCGGGCCAGCTTCCGGGCCTACGAGTCCTTCTTCGACCCGGCCGCGCGCAGTGAGGAGTCGGTACTCGCACCCAACCCCGACCTGCGGGCCCTCATCCTGTACGGCCCGTCCGATCACGTCATCCCGGACGGGTTCGATCTCGACGCCGCCGAGGCCTTCCCGGACCACGTCGGGCCGTTCCTCCTGCGCGAGTGCGGCCACTTCGTGCCCTGGGAGGCGCCGCACGCCTTCGCCAGCGCCGTCACCGCGTTCTGCGGGGACCTCCTGGCCGGCTGGCCGGGACGCTCGAGCCGGTCCAGCGAGTAGCGTGCCGTCATGCCGAAGCTGATCTTCGAGGCCGACACCCAGCAGGAGCTGGTGGCGCAGGTCAAACGCTGGCTGGCGTCGCTCGAGGCCGGCGACGACGGCACGATCTCCGTCAGCCAGGCCATCACCCAGGGCGCCGAGCTGACGAAGGACGCGCTGCGGATCATCGCCGCGGCCGCGCCGAAGCCGGTGGCCCAGAACGAGCTGGTGAAGTCGCTCACCGAGATGGGCTACAAGGCCACCGATGCGACCTCCCGGGCCCTCGTGGAGGGGCTGGACACCATGGAGGCGCTCAGCGGCGGCAGCGTGCTCCGCCAGGTCAGCGAGAAGGGTCGCAGCGCGGTGTACCAGATGAACGTGGCGGTGGCGAAGCAGGTGCTCAAGACCCTCACCGGGGGTTCCTGAGGGTCGGGGTAGACTGATCGTTTCAGCGGGCTGGAGGCGCAGGGCCCGGGCATCGGAGCTCGGCGACGGAACTGAAGGGGCTGCCAAGTGGCTGAGGTCGAGATCGGCATCGGCAAGTCAGGTCGGCGGGCGTACGGGTTCGACGACATCGCGATCGTGCCCAGCCGGCGAACCCGCGACCCCGAGGACGTCGACATCAGCTGGGAGATCGACGCCTTCACCTTCGACCTGCCACTCATGGCCTCCGCCATGGACGGGGTGGTGAGCCCCGCCACCGCGATCGAGATCGGCCGGCTCGGAGGGGTGGGGGTGCTCAACCTCGAGGGGCTGTGGACCCGCTACGAGGATCCCGAGCCCTACTTCGAGGAGATCGCCTCGCTGCCGGCCGAGAAGGCCACCCGGCGGATGCAGGAGATCTACGCCGCGCCGATCCGCCACGAGCTGATCGGCGAGCGCATCCGCCAGATCAAGGACGCCGGGGTGGTGTCGTGCGCGTCGGTCACGCCCCAGCGCACCGAGGCGTTCGCCAAGTACCTCATCGAGGCGGAGCTCGACCTGCTCGTCATCCAGGGCACGGTGGTCTCCGCCGAGCACGTCTCCAAGACCCACGAGCCGCTCAACCTGAAGAAGTTCGTGCGCGAGCTCGACATGCCGGTGATCGTCGGCGGCTGCGCCAGCTACCAGGCGGCCCTCCACCTGATGCGCACCGGCGCGGCCGGGATCCTGGTCGGTGTCGGTCCCGGCCATGCCTGCACGACCCGCGGGGTGCTGGGCATCGGCGTTCCTCAGGCCACCGCCATCGCGGACGCCCGGGCGGCGAGGATGCGCCACCTCGACGAGACGGGCGTGTACGTGCACGTGATCGCCGACGGAGGCATGGCCACCGGTGGTGACATCGCCAAGGCCATCGTCTGCGGGGCCGACGCCGTGATGATCGGCTCGCCGCTCGCCGCTGCCGAGGAGGCACCCGGGCGTGGCTACCACTGGGGTATGGCCACGTTCCATCCCACCCTTCCTCGGGGCGCCCGGGTGAAGACCGAGATCCGGGGCACCCTGAAGGAGATCCTGGTCGGCCCCGCGCACGAGAACGACGGCCGGATGAACCTCTTCGGTGGGCTCCGCACCTCGATGGCCACCTGCGGGTACGAGTCGGTCAAGGAGTTCCAGAAGGCCGAGGTGATGGTGGCCCCGGCGCTGCAGACCGAGGGCAAATCTCTGCAGCGAGCCCAGCACGTGGGCATGGGCCACTGATGGGCACCAGGTGAGCGAGCAGCACGTCGACACCGTCCTCGTCGTCGACTTCGGCGCCCAGTACGCACAGCTCATCGCCCGCCGGGTGCGCGAGGCGCACGTCTACAGCGAGATCGTCCCCCACACCATCTCGGCGGCGGAGCTGGCTGCCCGGCAGCCGATCGGCGTGATCTTCAGCGGCGGGCCGAAGTCGGTCCACGTCGAGGGTGCCCCCCGGATCGACCCGGCGGTCTACGACCTGGGCGTGCCGATCCTCGGCATCTGCTACGGGGCTCAGCTCATCGCGCTCCAGCTCGGCGGGGAGGTGGCCGACACCGGGCGGGGTGAGTACGGCAAGACCGACCTCGAGGTGCTCAACGAGGGTGTGCTGTTCGGGGGGCAGCCGGCCCGCCAGCAGGTCTGGATGAGCCACTTCGACTCGATCACCCAGGCGCCACCCGGCTTCGAGACCACGGCCATGACCGACGCGGTGCCTGCCGCGGCGTTCGAGGACGTCGACCGGGGGGTCTACGGCGTGCAGTTCCACCCGGAGGTGGTCCACACGCCGCACGGGCAGGACATCCTCAAGCATTTCCTCTACGACGCCTGCGACGCCCTGCCCACCTGGACCATGTCCTCGATCATCGAGACCTCCGTGGAGGCGATCCGCGAGCAGGTCGGCTCGGGCCGGGCCATCTGCGGGCTGTCGGGAGGGGTGGACTCGGCCGTGGCGGCCGCGCTGGTCCACAAGGCCATCGGGCACCAGCTCACCTGCGTGTTCGTCGACACCGGGCTGATGCGCCAGGGCGAGGGCGACCAGGTCGTGGAGACCTTCCAGCGCCACCAGGGCATGGAGCTGATCCACGTGCGAGCGGCCGACCGCTTCTTCGAACGGCTGGCCGGGGTGACCGACCCGGAGGAGAAGCGCAAGGCCATCGGCGAGTTGTTCATCCGGGTGTTCGAGGACGCGTCGGGGGGCGTCGAGGACGCCCGCTTCCTGGTGCAGGGCACGCTGTACCCGGACGTCATCGAGTCCGGCACCAGCGAGGCCGCCCGGATCAAGAGCCACCACAACGTCGGCGGGCTCCCCGAGGACATGGAGTTCGAGCTGGTCGAGCCGCTGCGCAACCTGTTCAAGGACGAGGTTCGCCGGGTGGGCGAGGAGCTGGGCCTGCCGGAGGAGATCGTCTGGCGTCAGCCCTTCCCCGGTCCCGGGCTGGGGGTACGCATCATCGGTGAGGTCACCCCGGAGAAGGTGGCCATCCTCCAGCAGGCCGACGCCATCGTGCGGGAGGAGATCCGCAAGGCCGACCTCGAACGGGAGATCTGGCAGGCGTTCGCGGTGCTGCCCGACATCCGCAGCGTCGGCGTGATGGGCGATGAGCGTACCTACGCCCACCCGATCATCATCCGGGCCGTCACCAGCGAGGATGCCATGACGGCCGACTGGGCCCGGCTCCCCTACGACCTGCTCGAGCGGCTCTCCAGCCGGATCATCAACGAGGTGCCCGGCGTGAACCGGGTGGCCTACGACATCACGTCGAAGCCACCGGGCACCATCGAGTGGGAGTGAGCCGTGCCCGACCCTCTCGACGACTTCGAGGACCGGCCCTTCACCTTCGACGGCCGGACCAGGCGGGTCTTCTGGAAGGGGAACGGCCCTGCGGTGATCGTGATGTCCGAGATCCCCGGCATCACGCCCCGGGTCGCGGACTTCGCCCGCCGTGTGGTCGACCTCGGCTGCACGGTGGTCCTGCCGAGCCTGTTCGGCGAACCCGGTCGTGACCCGGGACCGCTGTACGCCCTGCGTTCCCTCGTGCCGGCGTGCGTCTCCCGCGAGTTCCGGGCGTTCGCGGTGGCGCCCACCTCGACGCCGATCAGCCGGTGGTTGCGAGCGCTGTCCACGGCCGCGCACGCCACTTGTGGAGGCCCCGGGGTGGGCGCGGTGGGGATGTGTTTCACCGGCGGGTTCGCCCTCGGGATGATGCTCGACGCGCACCTCGTGGCGCCCGTGCTCAGCCAGCCGTCCCTGCCGATCGGGCCGGTGCGCCGGGCCCGGTTCTCGCTGGGGCTGGGGGAGGAGGAGCTCGCTGTCGTGCGCGCCCGCGCAGCCGGCGGCACCCGGGTACTCGGCCTGCGCTTCACCTGCGACCGGCTCGTGCCGGCCGAGCGCTTCGCCCGGCTCCGCACCGAGCTCGGTGACGCCTTCATCGGGGTGGAGATCGACTCGTGTCCGGGCAACCCGTGGGGCATTCCCCGCTCGGCCCATTCGGTGCTCACCGAGCACCTCGTCGACGAGCCGGGGCACCCCACCAGGGCGGCGCTCGAGCAGGTGCTCGAGTTCCTGCGGGAGCGCCTGGTCGGGGCCACCGCCGGATCCGACGCCTCCTGAGCGGCCCGCAAGGCCGGGCGGCCGCACGGGTGCCCGGCAGGCATCAGGCGGGTCAGGCGCTTCGCCGCTGGTCGGCGTCGTGGACCAGAGCCAGCGGTGGTGCG
Source organism: Rhabdothermincola sp. (assembly GCF_036846205.1). Lineage (NCBI taxonomy): Bacteria > Bacillati > Actinomycetota > Acidimicrobiia > Acidimicrobiales > Iamiaceae > Rhabdothermincola > Rhabdothermincola sp. Next base: position 5,110 of record NZ_DAIUCK010000121.1, read on the forward strand.
CCCGAGGTGGGGGACGCCGGATCGGGCAGGGTGATCGAGCACCGCGCAGGGTCGTCGACCCTCACACCGGCGGCAGCGGCGAGGACCGCGGCGAGATCCATCGCCTCGGTCGGGGGAACCCGCACGTCGACCTGCTGCGCCGGTGTCTCCGCGTCGTACTCCGAACCTCGGTAGCGGTGTCGGACCGTCACCGTGGCCGCGGACCAGGTCCCCTCCAGACCCCGCTCGGCCAGCAGGGTCGAGACAGCCACCCGGCGGACGGGTTCCACGATGATGGTGACGAGCGCATCGGCCGCACCGGCTTGCTGCCGGCCCCGCTGGCCCTCCGTACGCGTGGGCGCCTCCGCACCAGTGGCGTCCTCGTTCGGCGCGGTGGCCGCCGGCGGCGCCGGCGATGGTCGGGTGGGCTGGTCGGTCGTCGGTGGTGACAGCAGGGACGCGGCCTCCGCCGAGAGCGCGTACACGCCGTGGCGGCGCAGGACCCCCTCGGCGGCCCGCAGGAACGCTCCCCGCTCAGCCACGGTCCAGGCTCCCCGGGGGCCGGAACCGGGCGGGGGTTCGATGATCTGCCGCTCCACCCGCCAGTTGCGGATGGTGAACCGCTCGCCGGTGCGGGGGTTCGGCGTCGACCAGTCGATGGCGCTGCGCGGCGGGCTCGCAGGCGCGGGGGGCCGCCACCCGATCATCTCGAGGTCGGCGAAGAGCGCGCTCGGGGGCTCGAGTCCGTCGTAAGCGACCTCGAGCCACACGGTGGGCTGACCGGGTCGAGTTCGGACGGTGACGGTCAGGGGCATATGTACCTCCGGGCGCTGTCGTGCGACGGTTCAGTCTCCCCGGTGATCGGCCGGAGCGACCTCGGAGCTGATCACGAGCGGATGAAAGGTCACTGATCGCAACCTGACCATCCCGACCGGGGACGTAAGTAGATGGCCGGGGGCTGTCGGTGGCGCTCGGTAGGGTGGGCGGGGCATGGCCGACATCGCCCCCGCCGACACCACCTCTGCTGAGGACGAGCCCCGTGGTCCGAGCCGACCCGACCTGCTGGAGGGGCTCAACCCCGTGCAGCGCGAGGCGGTCACGCACGGCGACGGGCCGCTGCTGGTCATCGCCGGGGCGGGGTCGGGCAAGACCCGGGTGCTCACCCACCGCATCGCGCACCTGATCCGCGACCGGGGGGTCTCCCCGTTCGAGATCCTGGCCATCACCTTCACCAACAAGGCCGCCGACGAGATGCGTCAGCGGGTCGGCAGCCTCGTCGGCCCCGTGGCGGAGAAGATGTGGGTGTCGACCTTCCACTCCGCCTGCGTGCGGATCCTGCGCCGCGACGCCGGCCTCATCGGGTTCCCCTCGTCGTTCACCATCTACGACCAGGCGGACTCGGTGCGTCTGGTGGGCTACGTGATCCGTGACCTGGGGCTCGACGCCAAGCGGTTCCCGCCCCGGTCGGTCCAGGCGACGATCAGTGCGGCCAAGAACGACGGCATCGACGTCGATGAGTACGCGGAGCAGGCCCGGGTGATCTTCGAACGCAAGATCGCCGACATCTACCGCGAGTACCAGAGCCGACTGCAGCGGGCCGGGGCCATGGACTTCGACGACCTGCTCGGCTCCACGGCCCGGCTGTTCCGGGAGCACCCGGACGTGCTCGATCACTACCGTCGCCGGTTCTCCCACGTGCTCGTCGACGAGTACCAGGACACCAACCGGGTGCAGAACGAGCTGGTGCTGCAGCTCGCGGCCGAGCACCGCAACGTCTTCGTGGTCGGCGACTCGGATCAGTCCATCTACCGGTGGCGAGGAGCCGACATCCGCAACATCCTGGCGTTCGAGGACGCCTTCCCGGATGCCACGGTGATCGTGCTCGAGCAGAACTACCGCTCGACCCAGACCATCCTCGACGCGGCGAACGCGGTCATCGCCAACAACTTCGGGCGCAAACCGAAGGAGCTGTGGACCGAAGCCGGCTCCGGGGAGCCCATCGTGCGCTACCACGCCGATGACGAGACCGACGAGGCGCAGTGGATCGCCCACCAGATGGCCCACCTTCACGATGGTGGCCAGTACCGCTGGGGTGACATCGCGGTCTTCTACCGCACGAACGCGCAGAGCCGGGTGGTCGAGGAGCACCTCATGCGGGTCGGCATCCCGTACAAGGTGGTGGGAGGCACGCGGTTCTACGATCGTAGGGAGGTCAAGGACGCGCTGGCGTACCTGCGGGCGGTGGTGAACCCACTCGACGAGGTCAGCATCAAGCGGGTGTTGAACACCCCGAAGCGAGGGGTGGGCGAGAGCACGGTGGCCCGCCTCGACGTGTGGGCGAACGCCCGGGGGTTGCCGTTCATCGACGCGCTCCGCCGGGCCGCCGATGCCGGGGTCAGCGGACGAGCGGGCAAGGGCATCGAGGCCTTCCTGGCGCTCGTCGACGACCTCGCCGAGATGGTCCCCCAGGGTCCCGGGCCACTCCTGGAGGCGGCGGTCACCCGTTCCGGTTACGTCGCGGAGCTGGAGGCCGAGCATTCCATCGAGTCCGAGGGTCGGTTGGAGAACCTGGCCGAGCTGGTGGGCGCGGCGCGGGAGTTCGAGTCGGTCGACGAGTTCCTCGAGCAGATCAGCCTGGTAGCCGACACCGACGAGCTCGACGACGACGACTCGTCGGTCGTGCTCATGACCCTGCACTCGGCCAAAGGCCTCGAGTACCCGGTCGTGTTCCTCATCGGGCTGGAAGACGGCGTGTTCCCGCATCTGCGCTCGATCGGTGAGCCCGACCAGCTCGAGGAGGAGCGCCGGCTCTGCTACGTGGGCATCACCCGGGCGATGGAGCGCCTCTACCTCACGCACGCCTGGAGCCGCACGCTCTACGGGGGCACCCAGTACAACCCACCGAGCCGGTTCCTCGACGAGATCCCGGAGGCACTCGTGCAGCAGGTGCAGGGGCGTCGGCGGCCGTCGCGGCGCTACGCAGGCGACTCGTACGGTGCGCCCGGCGATGCCTGGCGCGGGGCGGGTG